>JAXJVZ010000269.1:0-2497 GCA_036308285.1 Agathobacter sp.
CTGTTGGAACATTAAGTCTTAAGGCGATTGCTACTATCATTCTGTAGAGGCATGAGCCTGCCACTACACTGATTATTCCCCTTTTAAGACCCGCATGCTTTCCGAAGAGTGTTTCTCCGATTACGAGTGAGGCGAGTGCGATTGTTACCATTCCTGTTCCAAGGTTAATATCGCAGCTCTTGTTGTACTGACCGATTAATGCTCCTGCCAGGCCTGTGCATGCGTTTGCCACGCAAAGTCCTACTGTTATTGTAAAAGCAGGATTAATTGATGATGATTTAACCATATCCGGATTATCTCCTGTCGCTCTGATTGATAATCCAAGTCTTGTATTAAGGAAAAAGTACATAAATAAGCATATTACTGTAAGTATAATAGCTATAAGAATGAACTTGCTCCACTCTGTCCAGAATGGAGAATCACTGATTCCTTTAAATAATGAGAATACTGTATCCACTCCAAAAATTGATACATTTGATGATAATCCCATTACCATTAAGTTTATTGTGTATAATCCTGTATTTACAATAATTCCGGCAAGAATACTTTCCACACCAAGTCTTGTCTGTAAAAATGCTGTTATAAATCCTGAACATATTCCTGCAAGCATCGCTGCAAAAAGTGCTAAAACAGGATGCCCTGCTATTGTTATCATTGCTCCGACTGCACATCCCAATGTATAGCAACCATCTGTTGAAAGGTCGCACAAATTAAGTATTGAAAAACTTAGATACAGCGATAATGCAACAAGTGCATATATGAGTCCTACCTCTAATGCTGTCTGCAAAATTGCAGGTGTGATAAACATGTTATACCTCCATAGGTAAAAAACCTATTTTCAAATTAGAATTCTTTAGAAGTTACTATTTCTTTTACTTCTGTACAGTACTCTGCAAATGCTTCCTTGATTTTGTCAAAGTCAAGACCAAGTGCTTCACAGGTTTCTGTATTAATAGTTGCAAGACCATTGTCAAATGTCTTTACTGCTGTTGTAGCCGGCTCAGCTTTTCCTGTAAGAATGTCTGCTGCCATATCTGCTGTTTCTACTCCAAGATTAGCATAATCAACGCCATATCCTACAAAAGCTCCGTTAAGTGCAAAGGAATCTGCACCTGCAAAATGTGGAATCTTTGCTTCTGTGAACTTCTCATAAATAGCAAGCTCGGCTGTCATTATTGTGTTGTCTGTTGGTGTAAAGACTGCGTCTACGCCTTCTGCTACAAGAGCGTCTGCTGCTGAGGATACCTCATCAACTGTTGTTCCTGTCTTCTCGATGTACTTTATGTTTTTATCATCGAGGAATTCTTTGGCATCTGCGATTGCCTGTGTTGATGCATCCTCGCTCTTTGAATAAAGAAGTCCTACGTAATCTGTGTCTGGATTTGCTGCTAAGATAAGCTCCATTATTGTGTCAGTATTTAAGGCATCTGATGTTCCTGTGATGTTTGCTCCTGGCGCATCCATTGACTCAACAAGCTTTGCTCCTACAGGGTCTGATACTGCTGAAAATACTACAGGAATCTGATTGTCTTCTGTTGCTGACTGTACAATCTGTGCTGTTGGTGTTGCAATTGGAATGATAATATCAACCTCGCTGTCTATAAGCTCTGCAACAATCTGGTTAAGTGTTGTAGCGTCAGCCTGACCGTTGTATGTATAATCGGCATAATCAAATGTTACACCAAGTTCTTTTCCTTTTGCATCTAACTCTTTTTCGATGTTTTCTTCTATCTGGTTAAGAGATGCATCGTCTACGTACTGGATAATTCCTACCTTGTATGTATCTTTGTCCGAAGACGCACCTTTCTGAGTTGAATCTGAGGTTCCACCGCATGCACATAAGGATAGCATCATTGCTGAAGCAAGTGCTAATGAATAAATTTTCTTTTTCATGATAATTCCCTCCTAAAGGTATACTTTACCCACAGATTATACACTTTTTTGAGGGATTATCAACCAACTTAGTCATTTTTTGTGTCGATATCTTCGATATTTTTTCATTCACGCTTCACTATCACAGGGTTATATCTTTTTGTCAACAAGGATGTAGCTGGTGGATTATCTTTTCGGCAGATCTGAATCTTTTGTATCATGGCAGAAATCCTTTGCCAGCATCATTGTTTTCTATTTCATTCTGTATCCATATATCAGTATCATCCATACACCACATACAGAAGGTTGTATTATCTCTATCATTCTCATCCAAAAGTTCTTCGAATTCCTCTGGTAGTCCTTCAAAAATGTGTTCAAAAAAAGAATTATCCCATTCATCTGCCGCAAATTGATTCAGCTCATTTTCATGGTCAAATTCTTTCAGCAATACACCATTTTCGGTAAACATCACTATAAGGGAAAAGTGAAAAATATTATTGCCCTAGTCGCTTCTTATCAATTGCTTTAAGGAAAGTCTTCTTCAATTCTTGTGGCTTATAGAAAAACTGCTTTTCTGATTTACTCAATCTATTTTCATTTTTCTTTATTTTCAGCAACTCCATAC
>JAXJVZ010000270.1:0-2388 GCA_036308285.1 Agathobacter sp.
AGGAAAACAGTCTGCTGCTTTATCTTTTTCTGGCACAGGATGTCCTTTATATAAACATAGAATGAATCCTTGTCCAAGTTCATGCTTTGCTTATTCTCATTACAATACTTATCAAACTCGGACAAATGCGTCCTTCCTAGAACTTCTGCTAATTCTTTTGTATTTTTTTCACTCATTGCATCCTCCTATCTGATATAATTATCTAATAACCAAAAGAAAGGTATTTACTGTATGGATTTTTCCAAGCGTTTAACTATCTCCTTTTACAAGACGATAGCCGTAATAAATGAAGAACATAAAATATATCTGGTTCAGCATCAGGAAAACAAAAAGATTTATATCAAAAAAATTCTTGATATCTATAACCCAGATATCTATGAGAGCCTTTTTAACAATTCAATCAAGGGTACTCCGAAAATTATTGATTATCTCGAAGAAGACAATCAGCTTGTAATTATTGAAGAATACATATCAGGAGATTCTTTGCAGGATAAGCTCCACAATTCCAAGCTTACCCAACAGGACATCCTTAAATATATGCTTGATTTGTGTGATATTGTCGAGAAATTGCATACTTTTACACCAGCTATAATACACCGTGATATTAAACCTGCTAACGTAATCATAACTAATTATAATCACGCTGTATTACTTGATTTTAATGCTGCAAAATTCTTCTCTCCAACTGCTACAGAAGATACTGTTCTGCTTGGAACACAGGGATATGCAGCTCCGGAGCAATACGGGTTTGGGACTTCATCACCACAGACGGATATTTATTCACTTGGAATTCTTCTAAAAGAAATGCTTGAATCTCTCAGCCCTAAAACAGATTTGTATGATTCAATAGTAAATAAATGCACTCAGATGAATCCTTCTGAACGGTATAGTAATATAAATGAACTTCGCTGTGAAATTTTAGCTTGCACAAAGGAATTATCATTTTCTACTTATGATGCTCCTGCATATGTATTAACTAATAATCACCACTTAAAAAATTGGGAGTCTTCTCCTGCAAGAGATAAAAAGCAAATTCTTCCTCCCGGATTTCGTACAGGAACCCCATGGAAAATGCTTCTTTCATCTGTGTCCTACCTTATTATCGCCTGGCTTGGTCTGACACTTGAAGTCGAGGATAGATACGGTGCGGTACTATGGTTCGAACGAATCATTTGCTTAATTATGATGCTCACTATCGTTGCTTCATGCGCAAACTATCTTGGAATACAACGATTAATGCCCCTTTGCAACCATAGAAACAGGTTTGTTCGTTACCTGGGAATTATCCTGCTTGCTTTTATATTAGTTTCATGTTTATTCTGTTTATTAGTCATTTTTGAAATGAGTTTATTTCCTACCTAATAATTATATCACTACAGCACAAAAAAATTGCCACCATAAGAGTGGCAATTTTTATACATAGTTTTCCCTCTACTACTCAAAAAAAGTAGCAAGCGTATTTAATTCCTCCTCCGAAATCAAATAACTTTTCCCTTCATCTTTTGAACAAATCCATCCTAATGATGCATTTTTTACCCATTTATATCCTTTTTCCAAATATATGTCATTAAAAAGTCCAGTCACATATATGTGTGAAATACCTGATTCCTCAGCCTCTTTCTTCATAGTCTCTACTATCTGTGAAAAGATTTCTTCCTTCTGACCTTCTCTCAAACTCTCTGGTCCCTGGCCATGCTTGCTTTTATAATCTGCAATATAAAGATCAGCTCTTGGATGACCTTTCTTAGACGCAGTTTCAAGATATCGCATGCCCTCTGCATCATCTGCCTCTGTTCCTATTCCTTCTACAAGACACACTCCCAGATTAAAAATTGCTTCCACCTGTCCCATGCCTGCTGCTTCTTTAAACCATTTAATTGCCTGTCTTTCATACCAGTTCTTTTTCTCTGCTTCCTCTTTGCAGGCAAGTGAGGTGTGATAACATGCAAATCCATACATGTTCATAGCATCAATATCTCCGTCATCTGCCGCCAATTTCAGATATCTTAGACCAGCCTCGTCATCGCGAACATTTCCAACTCCGAAAAAGTAAGCAAGCCCTCTTTTATAGTCATCTAAATCGAATTCTATTTCTTGAAAATTCCCAGCATCTATGATTTCCTGAATATCAGTTATATCCTGTTCGCACTTTGGAAGCTGCTTGGTTTTTAAATTACTCATTGATGTATACTTTGAAAAAAATCTTCTTACATCATTTTCTCTTATACTCATTTTTTTCTCCATATGACCTAAAAATACTTAAACTCAAATCCGTCTTCTGGTTCACCGATTCATAATCGTGAAGGTGTAATTCTTTGCAATAATTGTCTCTTCCTGGAATATCTCGTTTATAATACGATGTTCCAATGCCTTTCTTCTCTCCAGATG
>JAXJVZ010000271.1:0-1818 GCA_036308285.1 Agathobacter sp.
CCAGAGGTATTTACAGCTGAAGAGAAGAGAGCATGGCTTGATAAGAACACAGATGTTGCTCTTGGATCAGATGCCTTCTTCCCATTCGGAGATAACATTGAGCGCGCTCACAAGAGTGGTGTTAAGTATGTTGCACAGCCAGGTGGATCAGTACGTGATGATCATGTAATTGATACATGTAACAAATACGACATGGTTATGAGCTTTACAGGAAGAATATTATTCCACCACTAATTTTATAGTTGAAAATAAAAGTCCTTACTTTTTGGTGAGGACTTTTACTTTATGGGGTAGAAAAATGGCACTTCAATTTATACTTGGAAATTCGGGATGTGGAAAAACTGAATATATGATGAAAGAGCTGATAGTAGAGGAAGCTGTAAAGAATCCTAAGAAAAATTATCTTGTGATTGTTCCGGAACAGTTTACTATGCAGACTCAGAAAAAGCTGGTTGAATTGTCTCCCAATGGGGCAATTATGAATATTGATGTATTAAGCTTTAAGAGACTTGCATACAGAGTATTTGATGAGCTTGGAATTAATGATATTGAAGTATTAGAAGAGACTGGTAAAAATATTGTACTTAAAAAACTTGCAATCGACCACCTTGATGAGCTTTCAGTTTTAAAGCCTAATATTAACAGGATGGGATATATAAGCGAGGTCAAGTCTTTATTATCTGAGTTTGTACAGTATAATATTACGCCGGCACAGCTGTCTGATTTTATAAATTCGGATAAGCTTTCACCAGTACTTAAAGCAAAATTATCAGACGTTCTTGTGATGTATAACAGCTTTAAGGACTACATGCAGGATAGATATATTACAGCAGAAGAGATATTAAATGTACTTATTGAATGTTCTGATAAATCAGAAATGCTTAAAAATTCAGTTATAGCATTTGATGAATTTACCGGATTTACTCCTATTCAGAATCAGCTTATGGAAAAACTTCTAAAGTTATCTGATATGGTTTATGTTTCGGTTACTATAGATAGCAGGGAAGATATTTATCATAGCAGAGGCATGCAGGAGCTTTTTGACATGCCTAAGAAAACCATTTCTTTACTTATGAAGATTGCAAACAGATGTAAGGTAGAAGTCTTAGAACCGGTTATTATGGATGCAAATTACAGATTTACTGATGCACCAGAGCTTCATTTTATGGAGCAGAATCTTTTTAGGTTAAAGAGTAATAAATATAAGGATAAGCCTTGCAATGTGCAGATTACTAATGTCAAAAGTCCAAGAGACGAACTTACTGCAGTAGCAAGAAAAATAAATGATTTAGTGCATAATCATAATTATCGTTATAAGGATATAGCTATTGTATCAGGCGATATTGATACATACAGTAATTATGCACCGTCAATTCTGGGAAGATACAATATTCCATACTTCCTTGATACAACAAAAGAAATACTTTTTCACCCCTTCATAGAATTTATCAGAGCAGTAATTGATATAGCTGTAACTGATTTTTCATACAGTGCAGTACTTCGTTTTTTGCGATGTGGATTCTGTGATATTGAAGAAAATGATATAGATATTCTGGAGAATTATTTGCTTGCGACCGGAATAAGGACAAGTGCCCTCTGGGAAAAACGCTGGCTTAGAACCGGTCGGAAAAAAGAAGCCTACGATTTAGACAAATTAAATGAACTAAGAATAGAAATTTATGACCTTCTTGCTCCATTTTATGAAGTTTTTAATGAAAAAGAATCGAATGTAAGAAAGAAGATTTTTGCAATATATGAGTTATGTATTAATTTATCGATAGCACAGAAGCTGGCCGGAAGAAGTCAGGAATATCAGAA
>JAXJVZ010000272.1:0-1767 GCA_036308285.1 Agathobacter sp.
ATGTAGTGCCATGGTAAGCTCTACAACTCCAAGGTTTGATGCAAGATGTCCACCGGTTTTTGAAATACTTTCAATTAAAAATCGTCTTATCTCGCCAGGTAATTCTTTTAATTCTTCTTCTGAAATATAATTGATATCATTCTCTTTTAGAATTTTATCCAATGCCATATATTAATTCTCCCGATCAATCAAATATATGAATAATTGCTGTAAAAATTCATCCTCTCTGCCAAATGACTTTAACATCCGGCAGGCCTCCTGCGATAATTCATTCACATCCTGTTTCGCTTTCTCAAGTCCCTCAAACGTAACATAGGTAGGCTTATTATTCTTCTCATCACTACCGATTGGCTTTCCTAATACCTCAAGTGTACTTGTAACGTCAAGCACATCGTCCTGTATCTGGAATGCGAGTCCAAGCTTTGTCGCAATCTCTTCAATCTTCTCTACTTCTTCATCAGCTGCCCCTGAAAGAATTGCTCCAATCATCATTGATGATTCAATAAGAGCCCCTGTCTTTAATTTGTAAATGAAATCAAGTTTATCACGTGTAATAGGAGAATCATCTCTTTTCTCACTCTCCACGTCAACAACCTGACCACCAATCATTCCAAAAATACCTGCTTTGACAGCTAACACTCTGATTGCCCTGCTCACATTAATATTTCCAGGTTCCATTTCAAGAGCAATTGTTGCAGTCTCAAACGCAAGATTAAGAAGCGCATCTCCAGCAAGAATTCCCATTGCCTCACCATACTCTGCATGAGTAGTTTTCTTGCCTCTTCTGTATTCATCATTATCCATTGCCGGAAGATCATCATGCACCAGAGAATAAGTATGAATCATCTCCATTGCCGCCATAAATGGATAAATTATATCTCCACTTCCACCAAACATTTTATAGGTCTCTTCCATAAGCATTGGGCGAATCCTTTTGCCACCTGCTTCAACGCTATATCTCATAGCCTCAAAAATAGTTTTCTGAAAACCATTTTCTTTCGGAAGATATCTGTCTACTATTTCATTAATATGATTGACCTTACATCCAAGCTGTTCTTTAAAATCCATTAGAATTCCTCCAGTTCCCCATTCTGATTAATAACCAGCATAGCCTTCTCAATGTTATCAAGCATCTCATTAGCGGCCTTTATCTCTGTAAGTCCCTGCTTGTATAACTCAAAAGACGCATCAAGCGTACTCTCAGCATCCTCCATCTGTTCTATTATTCCCTCAAGTCTGCTGAATCTTTCCTCCAGCGTCACCTTTTTTTCTTCACTCATTAGAATAAACCTCCGACACAACAGCCTTGATATTACCGTCTATAAGATGAATTCCGACTTCATCCCCAGGCTTTGTATTATTAATACTCTTTAGTGTTTTTCCATCAGAACCCTCGACAAAAGCATACCCCTGGCTAAGCTTCTTTGCAGGCGAATATGCATCAAGTGTTCCGGCAAGTAATCTGAGTCTGTTTTTCTTATCAATTATTATTCTTCGCATAAGCTCTTCTATCCTGTCACTACAGTCGATAAGCCTGCGCCTGTTATCATTAAGTCTTCTCTGCGGGCTGAGATATTCAAGTCTGGTTCTCATATGAGCTAACTTTTCTCTTTTAAGCTCTATCCTTCTTGTAAGAATATTATCCATTCTTCTCTTAGCCTCTGAGAAAGAAGCCTCAATTAATCTGTAATCATATACTGCAAGTTCCGCTGCAGCCGAAGGCGTTGGTGCTCTCATGTCAGCAACATAATCTGCAATAGTCCAGTC
>JAXJVZ010000273.1:0-3381 GCA_036308285.1 Agathobacter sp.
GGATACCTAAAGCAGATTGCATTCGATGACCCGACTACAACATTAGAGCAGGAAGTCAGAAAATGTTTTGCAGACATGGAGCGCAGAAAAAAAGAACTAGAACTCGCAGCACAGGAGCTTGAGACTGACTATTCCGACGAAAAAGTAGCAAAATACACTGCAATGGAGGAGGCTTTCAAGGAGGATGGAGGTTATTACTTCGAAAAAGAATACGAGGTAATGATTAAAAAGTTTGGATTTTCAGATGAAGAGAGAAAGAAGCCCCTTAAGGATTTTTCCGGAGGACAGCAGACAAAGATAGCATTCATTAAACTGCTTTTAAGTAAACCTGATATTCTGCTTCTAGACGAGCCTACAAACCACCTTGATGTTTCAACAATTGAGTGGCTTGAAGGGTACCTTAAGAATTATCCAAAGGCAGTAGTTGTTGTATCGCATGATAGAATGTTTCTCGACAATGTCGCTGATGTTGTCTATGAAATCGAGTATGGAACAGCAACAAGATACCCTGGAAATTATTCATACTTCGTCCAGCGTAAGAAAGAAAACTACGACAAGCAGATGAAGGACCACATCGCCCAGCAGAAAGAAATCGCAAGACTTGAGCGAATGATTACGCGTTTTAAGGGAAAGCCGACAAAGGTATCAATGGCACATTCGAAGGAGAAAGCGATTGAGCACATGGTAATAATAGAAGCTCCTGACCGCTACGATAACAAGACCTTCCATGCTAATTTCCAGCCGGATAAAGAAACTGGAAATGATGTGCTTTATGTAAATGAACTTAGCATTGGATACGACCATACACTTTCAACAGTATCCCTTGATTTAAAGAAGGGTGAAAAGCTTGGAATCTTAGGTGGTAACGGCCTTGGAAAGTCAACTTTCCTTAAGACTATCGTAAACAAAATCCCTGCATTATCAGGAGAGTTCAGATTTGGAACCAATGTTCAGGTTGGATATTTCGACCAGCAGATGGCGATGTATACAAGCAGCAAAACTGTAATTCAGGATTTCTGGGACGAGTTTCCAACACTAACTGAGACAGAAGTAAGAAATGCGCTCGGAGCTTTCCTTTTCTCAGGAGAAGATGTATTCAAGAACATCGATGTTCTTTCAGGAGGAGAGAAGGTTAGACTTGCACTTTGTAAGATATTAAAGAGAAATCCAAATGTCCTCATCCTCGACGAGCCTACCAACCACATGGATATCGTAGGTAAAGAAACTCTGGAAAGTATGCTTAAGGATTTTAAGGGAACATTAATATTCGTATCCCACGACAGATACTTTGTTAAAAAAGTTGCAAGCCAGCTTCTTGTATTTGAGGATGGAACAACAAACCTCTATCAGTTTGGATATGACCAGTATCAGGAGAAGCTTGATAGAGATGCTAAAGAGCTTGAAGGGGCTTATGTTAAGCAAAATGTTCTTGGTGGACTTATCAGTCAGAATGGGCAGCAGGAGGAGAGTCAGGCAGCTGCTAAGAAGCCATATTATAATCCCGGTAAAGAACGCTCAAAGATAGAAAAGAAAATAAAAAAAGCAGAAGAAGACCTCGCAGTAAAAGAAGAAAAGCTTGAAGAACTTAAAGCTGAACTTTTGCGTCCGGAGTATCAGTCAAGCTATTCAAAGCTTACAGAAATCTCAGGTCAGATTGAGGCCTTAGAAGAAGAAATTATGGAAGATATGGAATGCTGGGAGGAGCTTTGCAGTCAGCTAAATGAAATTATGGAAGATGTTGAATGATTTAGTTTGATAAGTAAAAAACTTCTAAAAAAATAATAAAACGGTGGCGTTATTTTGTCAGTATGGTATAATAAATCCATAGTACACACATGAATTGGTAATGGGGTTTACCAATGTGCACTAAATAAACTGCAAAGGGGTTGACATCATGAGAATTTCAATCACAGGAAGAAACATTGAATTAACAGATGGTATTAAGGAGGCAGTAAACGACAGATTATCTAAGCTGGAGAGATATTTCACACCGGATACAGATGTATTTGTTACATTAAGTGTTGAGAAGGAACGCCAGAAGATTGAGGTAACAATTCCAATTAAGGGACATGTTATCCGTTCAGAGCAGGTTAGCAATGATATGTATGTATCAATTGACCTTGTAGAAGAAGTAATTGAGAAACAGCTCAAGAAATACAGAACAAGACTTGCATCTAAGAAGATGAACGCAGCAGAAAGCTTCAAGAAGGAATTTATTGAGGCTGGTAATGTTACAGATGATGATGAGATTAAGATTGTTCGTACAAAGAGATTTGGTATGAAGCCTATGTATCCTGAAGATGCATGTATCCAGATGGAGCTTACAGGACATGATTTTTTTGTATTCACAAATGCTGAGACAGATGAAGTTAATGTCGTATACAAGAGAAAAGGCAACACATATGGATTAATTGAGCCAGAGTATTAAAATTTAATAAATACTAGTAAAATTTGACACAGACATTTTTATATGTCTGTGTTTTCTTTTGAGCAAAAAAATGGTATAATTTTTTGCGGTTTAAAGATATAGTATCAATATTAAACCAATAAATAACAATAAAATAGAGAGGCGAATAAAATGGATATTGTAGTACTTGCAGGTGGATTAAGTACAGAGCGTGATGTTTCCTTTAAGACTGGAAGCATGGTTGCAAAGGCTCTCAAGGAGAATGGACACAGAGTAATTCTTTTAGATGTGTTCATGGGTTACAAGGATGAGGAAATCGATTGTACAGGAATGTTTGAGCGTGCTGATGAAATCAGTATACAGGTTGAGGATATTCCAGCTGAGGCACCTGATCTTGCAGCGGTAAAGGCTTCAAGAAAAGACCAGTCAGCATGTTTCTTCGGACCAAATGTAATCCAGTTGTGTCGCATGGCAGATATAGTTTTCATGGCACTTCATGGCGAGAATGGAGAGAACGGAAAGATTCAGGCCGCATTTGATTTATTCGGAATAAAATATACAGGTAGTGATTATTTAAGTAGTGCGATTGCAATGAATAAGGATACTGCAAAGCAGTTCTTTATTGCTAATAATATTCCAACACCAAAGGGAATTGCCATGACAAAGGCTACAAGAGAGGATGATGTCACAAAGCTTGATCTTACTCTTCCATGCATAGTTAAGCCTTGTTGCGGTGGCTCAAGTATAGGTGTGACAATCGTACGCGATGCCAGTGAATTTAAGGCTGCACTTGATGCTGCATTTAAGTGGGAGGATGAGCTTGTAATAGAAGAGTTCGTACAGGGCCGAGAGTTCTCTGTCGGGGTAATTGAGGGTAAAGCTCTTCCAGTAATTGAGATTGCACCAATTGAAGGCTTCTATGATTATAAGAATAAGTACAAAGCAGGAAGTGCAGTAGAGACATGTCCGGCTGA
>JAXJVZ010000274.1:0-13827 GCA_036308285.1 Agathobacter sp.
CCAGCCGCCTCAAGCGACCTACCTAAAGCTAGCGGGCCACGTCAATGCTTTGTTTCGGTCTTGCTTCGAATGGGGTTTACATGTGCCCTCCCTGTTACCAGCGAGGCGGTAGTCTCTTACACTGCCATTCCACCCTTACCTGTAAAACAGGCGGTATATTTCTGTTGCACTTTCCTTAGAGTTTCCTCCACCGGCCGTTAACCGGCATCCTGCCCTGTGAAGCCCGGACTTTCCTCACCTGCGGTCTTTCGACACTTGCAGCCGCGAACGCCTGTCCTGCATAAAAGACACTATACCAATCTAATTGCAAAAATGCAAGTAAATTAATCCAGAAGATCTTCAATATCTGTTTGCGTACCATGAGCGCTTATATCCATTGTGCTTAATGTACGTCTCCTGATTCTGGCAACCTCTGACTGTTTAAGAAGGTATGTTTTAATTTCTTTTGTATGCTTAATGTGTATAAGCTTAAGCTCCGGATTAGTGATATCACCTGTGTAACATGTGATTGTGCCGAGTCCGAAGATTCTCTCAAATAAACTTGTTGAAAGCTTGACATCCTGAACCTTATACATATAACAGTCATCCTCTGTTGTATTGAAGAGTCCCTGTTTCGTAGTTATCAATGATGGTGTAACCGTATATTTTGTAAAAGTAAATGGGAGTCCGAAAAATACCCATCTCTTTCTTTCACAAAAAATTACTTCATCTTCATTTGTGTTATCATTAGTAAGAATTGTTTCCTCTGGCATTGTTAATTTCCTTTCTTTTTGTGAATGTATGGGTGGGGCTGGATAGTTGCCTTTAAAATATTCACAAAAACATGCTTATTATATATATTTTATTGTACTTAAAAAACTATAAAATGTAAATTACAAGTCTTGAATTTGAAAATCTATTATTATATGATTAATAAAATGCGAATAAACAGGAGGAAGAAAATGAGACATTTAATGAGTCCTTTGGATTTTTCTGTGGACGAGCTGGATAAGCTGCTTGACTTAGCCAACGACATGGAGTCAAATCCTGATAAATATGCACATCTTTGTGAAGGAAAGAAGCTTGCTACATGCTTTTATGAACCGAGTACGAGAACAAGATTAAGCTTCGAGGCAGCAATGCTTAACCTTGGTGGTTCTGTATTAGGCTTCCACAGTTCAGATTCATCATCTGCAGCAAAGGGAGAAAGTGTTTCAGATACTATACGGGTTATTTCATGCTACGCAGATATATGTGCCATGAGACATCCTAAGGAGGGTGCAGCACTTGTCGCATCATCTAAGTCAAAGATTCCTGTAATTAATGCCGGAGATGGTGGACATCAGCATCCAACACAGACACTTACAGATCTTCTTACAATTCGTTCAATGAAAGGAAGACTTGACAATATTACAATAGGTCTTTGTGGAGACCTTAAATTCGGTCGTACAGTTCATTCCCTGATTAATGCGATGATCAGGTATGAGAATGTAAAATTCGTGCTTATCTCTCCGGAAGAACTACGCGTTCCTGATTATGTAAGAGAGGATGTTCTTCGTGCTAACGGTATCGAATTCAAGGAAGTTGAGAAGTTAGAGGATGCGATGGAGGAGCTCGATATTTTATATATGACACGAGTTCAGAGAGAGCGTTTCTTCAACGAAGAAGATTATGTCCGTTTAAAGGATTTTTATGTTTTAACAAAGAAGAAGATGGAGCTTGCCAAGGATGATATGCTTGTACTTCATCCACTTCCACGTGTTAATGAGATTTCGGTAGAGGTAGATGACGATCCAAGGGCCGCATATTTTAAGCAGGCTCAGTATGGAGTATATGTAAGAATGGCGCTTATTGCGACACTTCTTGAACTGGTATAGAAGGAGGTTTACATGCTTAATATTAGTGGAATTCATGAGGGATTTGTATTAGACCATATTAAGGCAGGTATGAGCCTTCAGATATATCATGATTTAAAGCTTGATGAGTTAGACTGTACAGTCGCTATTATCAAGAACGCCAAGAGTAACAAGATGGGAACAAAAGACATTATCAAGGTAGAATGTCCGGTAGAATCCCTCGATCTTGATATACTCGGATTTATTGACCATAGCATTACAGTTAATGTAATAAAGGGAGACAAGATTGTTGACAAGAAGATATTGTCTCTTCCAAAACAGATTAAGAATGTAATACGCTGTAAGAATCCAAGATGTATTACATCAATTGAGCAGGAGCTTGACCAGGTATTTATCCTTACTGACCCACAGAAGGAAGTATATCGCTGTAAGTACTGCGAAGAGAAATACATTAAAGCATAAGAGCTGGTGTAAATGCGGATAGATTTTATATCTATCCGTTTATTACGGTATAGGAAATACTATAAAGAGAGGTGCATAAGTGGCAAGGTTCGCCAATGTTATAGTGGATATATCACATGAAAAGCTGGATAAAACCTTCGTGTATGCTATCCCAGAGGAAATTGAAAATCAAATAAAGCCGGGTGTCAGGGTTGATATTCCTTTTGGCGCAAGAACCATGACAGGTTATGTTATCGAGCTTTCAGACCAGACGGATTTTGATGAGAGTAAGATAAAGCCACTTATTGGAATCTGCAGTGGAAGTGTTGCAGTAGAATCAAAGCTGATTGAACTTGCGGCATGGATTAGGAAGAATTATGGTTCAACAATGAATCAGGCACTTAAGACAGTAATACCGGTTAAGAAGGAAACAAAAGCAATAAGTCATCGCAGGGTAGTATTAAATGTTTCAACACCCGAGGCCAGACAGAAGCTCTGCCTTATGGAGGAAAAGCATCGTACCGCCCAGGCAAGACTTCTAAGAGAATTAATAGAACAAAAAGAGCTTGAATATAGCCTTGTCACATCAAAGCTTGGGGTGGCTTCCGTTACGATTAAGACACTCGAAAAGGCAGGACTTCTTCGAATAGATGAAGAGACCAGATATAGAAATCCTGTGCAGCATCTAGAGTCAGGAGAGTATAATATTACTTTGAATCAGAGCCAGCAGAGGGTGGTTGATAGAATAACTTCTGATATCGATGGCGGAATTAATAAGACATATCTGATAAAAGGTGTTACGGGAAGCGGAAAGACAGAAGTGTACATGGAGCTTATAGCACATGTGTTAGAGCAGGGAAGAAAGGCAATTGTTCTTATACCTGAGATTGCACTTACATATCAGACAGTAAAAAGATTTTTAAACAGATTTGGTCAGAGGGTTTCGATTATGAATTCCCGGATGACTCCGGCAGAAAAATACGACCAGCTTCAGAGGGCAAAGGCTGGGGAGATAGATATCATGATAGGACCGCGTTCTGCACTTTTTACACCTTTTGACAATCTTGGACTAATAATCATTGACGAGGAGCATGAAGGCTCCTATAAGAGTGAAGCTGTTCCAAGATATCATATAAGAGAGGTCGCAATTGAGTATGCAGGACTTAATGGTGCAAGTGTGGTACTAGGCTCTGCAACACCGTCCATTGACAGCTACTACAAGGCCATGGAGGGAGAATATGAGCTCTTAGAGCTTAATGATAGAGTTAATAAAAAGCCACTTCCAAACTGTGAGATTATAGATTTAAGGGCGGAGCTTAAGGCAGGTAACCGTTCCATATTAAGCAATAGATTAGCTGAGCTTATGACAGACAGATTAAATAAAAAAGAGCAGATAATGCTTTTTATCAACAGAAGAGGAATGTCTGGATTTATGTCGTGCAGAGCCTGTGGATATGTGGTAAAATGTCCACATTGTGATGTGTCATTAAGTCAGCATAATAACGGCAGAATGGTATGTCATTACTGCGGATATGAAGAAGCTGTTCCGACAGTTTGTCCATCCTGCGGCTCAAAATACATTTCAGGCTTTAAAGCCGGAACACAGAAAATTGAGATGCTTGTACAAAAGCAGTTTCCGTCGGCAAGAATCCTTAGAATGGATTATGATACAACAAGAACAAAGGATTCATATGAGACGATTCTTTCGGCTTTTTCAAGTGGAGAGGCGGATATACTGATTGGAACACAGATGATTGTAAAAGGTCATGATTTTCCAAATGTCACCTTAGTTGGAATTCTTGCAGCAGATATGTCACTTCATGTGGCAGATTTTCACAGTGCTGAAAGAACCTTCCAGCTTATCACACAAGGGGCTGGAAGGGCAGGAAGAGGTAATATTCCCGGGGATGTTATTATACAGACCTATGACCCGGATCACTATGCGATAGAGGCGGCACAGCAGCAAAATTATGAGGAATTTTATGACAGGGAGATAGAGTACAGACATATGATGAACTATCCACCGGTCTGGAATATGCTGCTTATACTTTGTTCTTCAAAAAACGAAGATGAATGTCAGCAGGCAGTAGATTTTGTTTCTTCGAATATTGATGTATACATAAACGAAAACGCACCGGGAAAGGTTGCATCAATTGGACCGGCCGATGCAACGATTTCAAGGGTTAATGATGTATATCGCAAGGTAATCTATCTAAAAACGGCAAAATATGATACATTAGTAGATATTAAAGATGCTCTTGAGGGCATAATAAAAGATAACATTTTATTTAAAAACATTTCAGTACAGTTTGATTTTAATCCGGTTAACGGTTTTTAGGAGGAAATATTATGGCACTTAGAACTATCAGAATTCAGGGGGATCCTGTTCTTGAGAAAGAATGCAGACCCGTAAAGGAAGTGACTCCAAAGATAACAGAGCTTATCGATGACATGCTAGAGACTATGTATGATGCATGTGGTGTGGGGCTTGCGGCTCCGCAGGTTGGAGTACTCAGAAGAATTGTTGTAATCGATGTTGGTGAGGGACCAATCGTAATGATTAACCCGGAGATTATCGAGACAAGTGGCGAGCAGACCGGAGATGAGGGCTGCCTCAGCGTGCCTGGAAAAGCAGGTACTGTTGTGCGTCCTAATTACGTTAAGGCACGTTTTCTTGACGAGAATATGGATGAGTATGAAATCGAGGGTGAAGAGCTTCTGGCAAGAGCAATCTGTCACGAGTTAGAGCACCTTGACGGACACCTTTACACCGAGAGAGTAGTTGGACAGCTTCACGATGTTGTATATGAGGAAGAAGAATAATTTATGAGAGTAATATTTATGGGAACCCCTGATTTTGCAGTGGGGACATTAGAGGAAATTATCAGAGCAGGACATAAGGTTGTCCTTGTTGTAACACAGCCGGATAAGCCAAAGGGCAGAGGAAAAGCAATGCAGTACACACCGGTTAAGGAATGCGCTTTAGCTCATGGAATTGAAGTTTTTCAGCCTGTAAAAGTAAAAGAACCGGAGAATATTGAAGTATTAAGAAAATATGAGCCGGATATAATTATCGTGGCTGCCTTTGGACAGATTGTTCCAAAGAGCATTCTTGATATGCCAAAGTATGGATGTGTGAATGTACACGCTTCACTCCTTCCAAAGTACAGAGGAGCAGCTCCGATTCAGTGGGCAGTTATCAATGGTGACGAGGTTACGGGAGTAACAATCATGCGTATGAATGAGGGCATTGATACTGGTGATATGATTGCAAAGAAAACTGTAAGACTTGCTGAGGATGAGACCGGGGGAAGTCTTTTCGACAAGCTTGCACAGGTAGGAGCGCAGCTTTGCGTGGAGACAATGGAAATGATTGAAGCGGGTAAAGTTGAATATATTCCACAGAATAATGAAGAAGCAACACACACATCAATGATTAGAAAAGAGTTAGGTCTTATAGACTGGAACAGACCAGCTGTGGAGATTGAAAGACTTATTCGTGGATTAAATCCATGGCCAAGTGCCTATACACAACTTTCAGGAAAGACCTTTAAGATTTGGAAGGCCAGAGTCGTGTCTGATGAGAATACATACGAGCCGGGATGTATTTGCAGGATAGATAAAGAAGGAATGTACGTTCAGACAGGAGAAGGCATTCTTTTACTTACAGAAGTCCAGATGGAAGGCAAGAAGAGAATGGAGGCTTCTGCATTCTTGAGAGGATATCAGGTAGAAGAAGGAAGCTTCTTTAAAAGCTGATATAACCATTCAGAATTCCACCTGTGTATTTGCAAAAACGCACAAAAGTGGTTCTGAATAGTTACAAACTGAGATAAGGATTTACACAAAGTGGAGGATTGAGTGTGGCAGAGAATATTAATCTTAGAGAACTATCGCTTGAGATGTTAATTGAGATTAACGAAAAAGGAAAATACAGTCATCTGGTGCTTAGAGATGTATTAGATAAATACCAGTATATTTCAAAGCAGGAGAGAGCATTTCTGACCCGACTTACGGAAGGAACAATTGAGCATCAGATAGAGCTTGATTATATAATTGATTCTTTTTCAAAAACTAAGGTTAAGAAGATGAAACCACTCATTAGAAATCTTATCAGAATGAGTGTATACCAGATTAAGTATATGGATTCTGTACCAGATTCAGCGGTGTGTAATGAGGCGGTAAAGCTATCTCGTAAAAGAGGCTTTGGGCAGCTCAGTGGTTTTGTAAACGGAGTACTAAGAAATATTGCAAGAAATATTTCTAAAGTAAAATATCCGAACGAGACAGATATTAATAAATATTTATCAGTTAAATATTCCATGCCGGAGTGGATTGTTGAGCAGTGGATAGCTGATTACGGAAAAGAAAAAGCAATTCAGATACTGGAAGGTTTTTACAGCGAAAATCCTATTTCCATTAGAACAAACCTTACAAAATGTACACCGGCACAGCTTAAGGAAAGACTTGAATCAGAAGGAGTAAGAGTGGGGCAGGTTGCTGATTTGGACTATGCTTTTACAATCTCTGATTTTGATTATCTTATGGGGCTTGACAGCTTTAATGAGGGCTGGTTCTATGTGCAGGATATAAGCTCTATGATGGTGGCAGAAAGCTGTGAGGTTAAGGCTGGCGATTATGTGATAGACGTGTGCGCAGCTCCAGGTGGAAAGAGTACACATATAGCTGAGCTTTTGGGTGGAACAGGAATGGTTGAAGCGAGAGACCTTACGGAATACAAGGTTTCACTTATAGAAGATAATATTAATCGTCACGAGCTTTCCAATATGAAGGCTGTAGTGTGGGATGCGACAGTGCATGATGATGCAGCTGATAATAAAGCAGATGTTCTGATTTGCGATCTCCCATGTTCCGGACTTGGGGTATTGGGAAAGAAAACTGATATAAGATACAAGATGTCAAAGGAGCAGGAAGCAGAGCTTGCCGGGCTTCAGTTAAAGATTCTTGATACAGTACACCGTTACGTAAAGACAGGAGGAACCCTGATTTACAGTACATGTACAATTGATACACTTGAGAATGAAAAAAATGTGGAATTGTTTGTAGAAAGACATCCGGAATTTAAGCTTGTTTCAATGAGACAAATGTACCCGGGACAGACTGGTGCGGATGGATTTTTTATTGCGCGGCTTAAGAGAATATGATGATAAAGTGAGAGACTTTTTACAGAGGAATATAGATGGATAACAGAATTGATATAAAGTCAATGAATTATAAAGAGCTCTGCGATTTTGTTGAAAATATCGGAGAGAAGAAATTCAGGGCGAAGCAGATATATGAATGGATTCATGTAAAGCACGTGGAAAGCTTTGATGAGATGACTAATATCTCAAAGGCATTAAAGGAGAAGCTTGGGAAAGAGTGTAAGCTTGTGACTGTAAGAAAAGAAGATGTTCAGATATCTAAGATAGATGGAACGAGAAAATATCTCTTTTCTTTGGAGGATGGTCATGTAATAGAGAGTGTTCTTATGAGATACAAGCACGGCAATTCAGTGTGCATTTCCTCTCAGGTTGGATGTCGGATGGGATGTCGGTTCTGTGCCTCTACACTTGATGGACTGGTAAGAGGTTTAAGAGCATCAGAGATGATAGACCAGATTTACCGTATCAGTCAGGATACAGGTGAGAGGGTATCAAATGTGGTTGTTATGGGAACAGGAGAGCCACTTGATAATTTTGACAATCTTCTTAGGTTTATAGAACTTCTGACAGATGAAAATGGAATAAATATCAGCCAGAGAAATCTTACAGTTTCAACCTGTGGCATCGTTCCAAAGATAAAGGAGCTTGCGGACAGGAAGCTGCAGATTACACTTGCCTTATCGTTACATGCTTCAAATCAGGAAAAGCGAAAGGAATTAATGCCGGTTGCAAATGCATATGATATACATGAGGCAATTGATGCCTGTAGATATTATTTTGAACAGACGGGAAGAAGAGTGACCTTTGAGTACAGTCTGGTTGGCGGAGTTAACGATACCGACACAGATGCAGCAGAGTTATCCAAGCTCATAAAAGGGATGAATTGTCATATAAATCTTATTCCGGTTAATCCAATTAAGGAGCGCGATTATGTGCAGTCTAATGCGGATGTGATAGCTGCGTTTAAAAATAAGCTTGAAAAAAACGGAATAAATGTTACTATTAGAAGGGAAATGGGTCGCGATATAGATGGGGCCTGTGGACAGCTTCGTAAGAAGTATATGGATAGTGAGAAAGGAATCAGTTAGATGAAGACGTTTTCCATTACGGATACGGGCGTTCTTCGAGAGATGAATCAGGATTATTTTTTTGAATCAGAAAATCCTGTAGGAAATCTTCCAAATCTTTTTGTTGTGGCTGACGGTATGGGAGGCCATAAGGCTGGTGAGTATGCCTCACGTTACACTACAGAGAGAGTCGTTGCTTCAATTGCAAGAAGCAAAGAAGAAGAACCGGTAAGTATCTTAAGAGAAGCGGTAAGAAAAGCAAATGAGCTTTTGATCACCGAATCAAGAGAAGATGAATCGAAAAAGGGAATGGGAACAACATTAGTCATTGCTACAATTATTGATGACAGACTTGTTGTAGCAAATGTTGGAGATAGCAGACTATATGTTGTAAATAACAGAATTACTCAGATTACACGTGATCATTCATTTGTTGATGAGATGGTTCGACTTGGTAAAATTGCACCTGAGGATGCAAGACTGCATCCTGATAAGAATAAAATCACGAGAGCGATTGGGGCAGTTTTAGATGTTGAAGCTGATTTCTTTGAGTACGAATTAAATGATGATGACTACATCCTTATGTGCACTGATGGTTTATCAAATATGGTGTGTGATGAGGATATTTTGAATATTATGAAGAATGAAGATAGCGTGGAGAGGATGGCAGTATCTCTTGTGAAGACCGCCAATACGAATGGTGGAAGAGATAATATCACTGTTATGATTATTAAACCGTTATCGGATGAGGTGAGAAAATGTTAGCAGAAGGCATGTATTTAGCAGATAGATATGAGATTATTAGCAAAATCGGTGCCGGTGGAATGTCTGATGTTTATAAGGCAAAGGACAATATTCTTGGCAGATTTGTAGCCATAAAGGTATTAAAGCAGGAGTTCTCAGAGGATAGAACTTTTGTTACTAAATTTAGAACAGAGGCTCAGTCGGCAGCAGGACTTGAGCATCCGAATATTGTAAATATTTATGATGTAGGAAGTGAAGAGGGGCTTTATTACATAGTCATGGAATATGTAGAAGGCATTACTCTTAAGACATATATTGAGAAGAAGGGACAGCTTTCTTTCAAGGAGTCTGCCAGCATAGCTATTCAGGTTGCAAGAGGAATTGAGGTTGCTCATAGCAAAGGAATTATTCACAGGGATATTAAGCCACAGAATATTATTATTTCTACAGAGGGTAAGGTTAAGGTTACAGACTTTGGAATCGCAAAGGCTGCTTCATCGAATACAGTAAGTGCCGATGTAATGGGATCTGTTCATTACGCTTCTCCTGAACAGTCGAGAAACGGATTTGTGGATGGAAGAAGTGATTTGTATTCTCTTGGAATTGTGATGTATGAGATGATCACAGGAAGGGTTCCTTTTGATGGAGATACAACAGTAGCTGTAGCTATCCAGCATCTTCAGGAAGAAATTACAAAACCAAGTGTATATGCGGCAAACATTCCATTTAGTTTTGAACAGATAATTTTAAAATGTACACAGAAAAATGCAGACAAGCGTTATCAGAATGTTTCTGAGCTTATGGAGGATTTAAGGCATTCACTTACTGATCCGGAAGGTGATTTTGTTATTATTGATGCTCCGGTAGAGAGTGGAAAAACTAAGGTGATAAGCGCAGAGGAGATTAAGGAAATTAATCAGGCATCGCAGGCTGCAGAGTCATCTGCAGAGTTTGATCCGGAAGAACAGTTAAGATTAGCTGAAGAAGAAGCTTTTGGCGCATTAAATGATAGTAATGGGATTAGTGATGACGAGGATATAGATGACGAGGATGACGAGGAGGCACTTCTTAATCCTAAGATGGATAAAGCTGTAACAATTCTTGGAATAATTACAGCAGTTATAATCGTTATTGTAATAATCTATTTTGCCGGAACTATTATGGGATTGTTTAAATTTGGAAAACAGAAGGATTCACAAGTTCCTACACAGACTGAGACACAGACAGAGAGTCAGAGTGAGACAGAGTCTGAGACAGAGGTTGAGGTAGCTGTTCCAAATGTTGTTGGAAAGAGCTTTGAGGATGCAAAGAAGCTTGCTGAGGACTTAGGTCTTACACTTTATGCTATTAAGGCAAAATCATCCAGCAAGGCGGATGGTACAATCCTTGAATTGTTAGACTTGGAAGTTGGTAAGATGGTTTCACAGGGAACACAGCTTAATGTTGTAATTGCGGGTAATGATGAGACGCTTTCCAAGTTAAACAAAGAAGACGGGGATGAAGAGGAAAAAGTTGACATTCCAAATGTAACAGGTAAGACAAAGAGTGCGGCAGAGAGTGCATTAAAGGCAGCGGGCTTTAATTATAGTGAGAGTTATGAGTACAGTACAACAGTAGAAGCTGATATGGTTATTTCGCAGAGTAAGACTGGAAAAGCTAAAAAGGGTGAGACAATATCTATAGTTATCAGTCAGGGTAAGGAAGCTATTACAGTTCCAAATGTAGTAGGAAAATCACAGACTGATGCACAGAGTGAGCTTGCTAATGCCGGACTTAATTATGCTGTAAATACTGACTATAGTGATACTGTTGCAGAGGGAAAGGTTATCAGCCAGACAAATGCCGGAAGCAAGGTTCAGGCTGGTACTACAATTACAATAACAGTAAGTCTTGGAAGTAAGTTGATAGATGTTCCTAACGTAGTTGGAATGAGCTCAGAAAGTGCAGGAAGTACTCTGGCTACAGCAGGCTTTAAATATGCTTATGCATATGAGGATTCCGATTCTCCAAAGGGTAATGTAATTAAGCAGAGTATCACAGGAAAGGCTGAGGCTGGAAAGACGATTACAATTACAATAAGCAATGGTCCAAAGTCTGAGCCGGAAACACCATCTACTCCATCAGAAGGAGAAGGTACTACAGGTGGTACTGACAATTCGGGTAGCACAGATGGTCAGTAAAATCAGACAACAATCAGATTGGAAACTTGCATGCAGGGAAAGATAGTTAAGGGAATTTCCGGTTTCTACTACGTTTACGTAGCAGGAACCGGAATTTATGAATGTAAGGCAAAAGGCGCTTTCAGAAAACAGAAAATTAAACCTCTTGTTGGAGATAATGTTGAGATTGCTGTAATTGATGAGCAGGAAAAGAAGGGAAATGTTGAGAATATTTTTCCAAGAAAGAACCAACTCATCAGACCAGCAGTTGCTAATATTGATATGGCTCTGGTTATTTTTGCAGCGGCAAAGCCAGATCCTAATTTTAACCTTTTAGACAGATTTTTGTGTATGATGGAGTATCAGAATATTCCTGTTACAATCTGTTTTAACAAAAAGGATCTGGTCAGTCAGGAGACAATTGAACAGTTAAAATCGATTTATGAGCCGGCAGGATACCATGTGCTATTTACAAGCACAAAGTCGGGTGAGGGAATTGAAGAAGTAAAGTCTCTTCTTGCGGGAAAGACAGCTACGGTAGCAGGACCTTCAGGTGTTGGTAAATCGTCAATAATTAATATGCTTCAGGATGAAGTTGTTATGGAGACAGGAGTAATAAGCACCAAGATTGAAAGAGGAAAGCACACGACGAGACATTCGGAGATTATTCCTGTTATGAAGGATAGCTTTATCATGGATACACCAGGATTTAGTTCTATGGATGTTCCTGGATTTGAAAAGGAAGAACTATGGACCTGTTATCCTGAATTCAGAGAATATGAACCATATTGCAGATTTCAGGGTTGTAGTCATATCAACGAGCCTGATTGTGGAGTGAAATCAGCTCTTGAAGAGGGTAAAATCAGCAATGTAAGATATGAAAACTACAAGCTTTTGTATGAAGAATTAAAGAATATACGCAAGTTCTAGGAGGAATATATGAACTGTTTATCACCATCAATTTTATCTGCAGATTTTTCGATATTAGGAGAGCAGCTTGAGATACTCGATAATGCCGGAGCACAGTATGTGCATATTGATGTCATGGATGGAGAATTCGTTCCAAGTATATCAATCGGTCTTCCGGTTATCAAATCTATCAGAAAATGCACAGACAGGATTTTTGATGTCCACCTCATGATAGAGGAACCAATCAGATATATTGACGATTTTGCAGATGCAGGAGCTGATATTATTACAGTACATGCAGAAGCCTGTAAACATCTTGACAGAACAATTGATGCGATAAAAGAAAAGGGACTTATTGCAGGTGTTGCAATTAATCCTGCAACATCTTTATCTGCTATTGAGTACATTTTAAACAAAGTTGATATGGTGCTTATTATGACAGTTAATCCAGGTTTTGGAGGACAGAATCTTATTCCATATACAATCGATAAAATCAGGGAGTTAAAAGAACTGTTAAGACGCACAGGAAACAAGGTAGATATCGAGGTTGATGGTGGCGTTAAACTTGATAATGTAGAAGAAATCTTAAGCGCCGGAGCAAATATAATTGTTGCCGGAAGTGCTGTTTTCAATGGGGATATAGCAGAGAATACAGAGTGTTTTCTCCAGAAGATTAATGCAAAATAAAGAGGTAGAAGGATGAAATTATTAATTGTATCGGGTGGATATACAGATTTTGATTTTGCAATTGATTTAATTAAGAAAAGCGGTTTTGAGATAATAATAGCTGCAGATTCAGGCTTGAATTTTTTTAAGGCAGCAGATATTACTCCTGATGTTGTTGTGGGAGATTTTGATTCTGTTAATCAGGAAGTTCTAAGCTATTACAGGGATAATGAATTTATAGATTTTCATGTGCTCAATCCGGAAAAGGATGATACAGATACAGAATATGCAATCAGATTTGCAATCGAAAAAGGCGCAGATTCAATTACTATCCTAGGTGGAACAGGAACAAGACTAGATCATGTGATGGGCAACATTACACTTTTAGGAATTGGTATAGAGTATGATGTGTCTATAGAGATGATTGATGCATTCAATCGTATCAGAGTATTCAATAAATCCTTTACTATAAAAAAAGAAGAACAGTTTGGAAAATATATTTCCCTCATCCCTTTCATGGGCCCTGTAAAAGGAGTCACCATAAAAGGAATGAAGTATTGTCTTGACAACTATGATATGTCAGGCTTTAATTCATTGGGAATAAGCAATGAAATATCTGAAGATATTGCAAGTGTAGAATTCGAAGACGGAATTATGCTTGTGATTGAATCCCGAGATTATTAGGGACGGTTCTTCTGGCACGAGGAGCGCCCTTTGGCTCGAGTCCGATTTACGACTTTACAGTTGGCAGGGAAGACAGATTATTGTCTTCTGTGCCATCCGGAAGCGATTTTAAATACACAGTATCTTTTTTATGGGCAATTCCAACGCCCCTTATTTC
>JAXJVZ010000275.1:0-5796 GCA_036308285.1 Agathobacter sp.
CCTTCTGCAACCATCTGGCGTGCGCATGCAACATAATCCTGCTTCTTTAAAGTCTTCAATCTTATTCTCTCCTATTCAAAAACGCCCCAGCATTCCTGCAATTTACCAAAGGCATTTACATAATTAACTCGATTTCGTTGTTATCCTGTAACATATCTGCTGAAACATAGTTTCCTTCAACTGCTGTTCCGTTAACTGTCATCTGCTTGCAGCCACTCTGTACATGGTCAGGATTCTTAACTACGATATGAAGGTGCTTTCCTCTGAAATCCTTCTCAATTTCGAATCCATCCCACTCAGCAGGGATTGATGGGTCAATCTTAAGTCCACCGAAGTCTGGTCTCATACCCATGATACCTTCAACACATCCAACCATTACAGTTGAAGCTGTTCCTGTTAACCAGTGTACGTGTGATCTTCCGAAGAATGGGCTTGCCTTTCCTTCTGTAAACTGTCCATAGCAGTATGGCTCAAGCTGACGGATTTCAGCTCTGTCATTCTGTGCAGCTGGTGCATTCTCCATAAAGTACTGGAATGCTCTGTCTCCATGTCCGCTTAATGCTTCTGCAAGGATAATCCATCCCTGTGACTGTGAGAAGATACCAGCATTCTCTTTTGTTCCTGCATTGTAGATTACTGCGAGTGCTCCATCAAATGCATGCTCATGGTATGGAGGGTCCATAAGAATTGCTCCGTACTCTGTGTTAAGTCTTGTGTATACATTCTCAAGGGCTAAATCAGCCTGCTCTTTTGAAGCATATCCACTGATTACACTCCAGCTCTGTGGATTTAACCACATATTTGCTTCTGGGTCATCTCTATGTCCGATAACCTCTCCAGCCTCTGTAAATCCACGAATAAATCTGTCCTCGTTCCAGCAGAATTTCTCGATTTTTTCTCCGAGCTCTTTCTGGCTCTTCTCGAGGTATGCAATGTAGTCTGTATCATTCTTGTACTCTGCAAATTTCTTTAAAATTGTCATAGCATAGTAGAACTGTAATGCTACGAATGATGACTCTCCCTGTGCTCCAAGTCTTAAGCAGTCATTCCAGTCTGCGTAAAGACCTGCTGGCATTCCATGAATTCCAAGATGGTTCATTGAGAAGTCAATTGCTCTCTTTAAATGGTCGTATACTGTTCCCTCATCTTTGTTAGCGTAAGGAATTACCTCATCGATGAATGCAAGGTTTCCTGACTCTGAAATATATTTGTATACTGTTGGGAAAAGCCACATTGCATCGTCTGCACGGTATGCAGGATGTCCTGTCTCTTTTACGTATGAAGCATCGTCTGGTGTATCTTCATGTCCGGCATTGTGTGTGAACTTAACAAGTGGAAGTCCGCCACCATTGTCTACCTGTGCTGAGAGCATGAAACGAATCTTCTCTACTGCCATCTCTGGAGCAAGGTGGATTACACCCTGGATATCCTGTACTGTATCACGGTATCCGTATCCGTTACGAAGTCCACAGTAAATAAATGATGCAGCTCTTGACCAGATAAATGTCATGAAGCAGTTGTATGCATTCCATGTGTTAATCATTGTGTTGAACTCTGGGCTTGGTGTCTTTACCTGGAAGTGAGAAAGCTTCTCATGCCAGTATGTGATAAGCTTATCAACCTCTGCATCACATGTACTCTGCACATCGCTGTATGTTGAGATAATCTGTGAAGCTTCATCGTCATACTTCATTCCAAGGATGAAAGCGATTGACTTTGTCTCTCCCGGAGCTAATGTAATAACTGTTGAAAGAGCACCACAGGCATTTCCGTTATAGTTTGTTGCTCCGCCAAGGTCTCCATTTTCTACTCCAACCGGATTGCTGTAGCTGTGGTAGTTACCGATGAACTTTTCTTTTTCTCCACAGTATGATGATACCGGGTTACCAGCAAGTCCGAAGAATCTCTCTGTTACAATCTTGTCATCTACATCCTTGCCTTCCTCAAGTCCGTCAAGGTTTCCATGGATGAGCTGACGAATTCTGTTCTCGTTGAACTTTGTCTTTGTGATGAACTTTGAATACTGAAGGTTTACCTGATCCTGCTCATAGTTGCTGTTGTTAGTAAACTCAGCATATCCTGTAATTGTAAGCTCTCTTGTCTCTGATGAGTTATTTGTAAGCTTTAAGTTCCATACTTCGTATGAACAATCAAGTGGTACATAATATAATGCCTCTGAATGAATATCGCTGTACTCTGCAATCATTCTTGTGTAGGCTGTACCATGATGACACTCGCTCTTGTAGCTCTCAAGATCTTTTCCTACCGGCTGCCATGAAGCTGACCAGTAATCCTTGCTCTTGTTATCACGGATGTACATATATCTTCCTGGTTGATCAAAATCATTGAAAATATATCTTAAAATTCTTCCGTTAGCTCCTGACTTTGCGAAGCTGTATCCTCCGGCGTTGTTTGAAATGATTGCACCATACTCTGGTGATCCAAGATAATTTGCCCATGGGGCTGGAGTATCAGGTCTAGTAATGACATACTCTCTTTTTACGTCGTCGAAATATCCGTACTGCATGATTTACCTCTCTTTTATGATTAATTTAATTTTACTACGATTTCGTGTGCGCTATCGTCAAGTGACTCAAGCCTTGCTCTTGCAATTTCTACCTTTGTATCTGTAACCTCAAGCGCATCTGCACCATCTATTACTGCTGATGCAATCTTATACTGACCAAAGTCCTTACCCTTTGCTCCTACATACTTAATTGTAAGCTGTCTGTCTGCAAAAATAAGTTCAACTGCTGCCTCTCCGTTCTCATCGAACTGCTCTTTTACAAGCTTTGGCTCGAGTACGAGATTTCCATTTTCTCCCTTAACACCGAAGGCTTCTGTTACTACTGTAAGCATGTACCAGCTGGCTGCTCCTGTAAGGTATGAATACATTCCACGTCCGGATGCGTTGAAGTACTCAGGAATTCCCGGATACATATAGCTTGTGTCAAAATCAAGTGATGTGTCTGCTAATGTCTGAAGTGCTTCATAGCCTTCTCTTACCATTCCATTCTGGTATAAAGCATTTGCATACATTACTGTCATGTGTGAGAATACTGCACCGTTTTCCTTCTCACCGTAAGCAAATCCGAACATTCTTCCCATGTCGTATTTCTCTTCATGGAAGTTAGTGTTGATGCGGTATCCACCTACTTCTTTTTTGTATAAGTACTCCTTTGCACTTGCTGCAATCTGCTTTGCCTGTTCTGTTGTTGCAAGCTTGCTCATAAGTGCAAATACCTGACCTGTAAGCATCATTCTTACGCCAAGTTCATTTTCTCCTTCAACCCTGTTTCCATTGTTATCGTAGTAGCTGTTGAACCAGCCATTTCCCTTGCTGTCAGTTACCCACTCGTTATTTCTGACATTCTGCATAATCCATTCTGCTTTTCTGTCAAGGTTCTGTGCTACGAGCTCTGCGTCAAGAAGTACTCTTGCTCCGCTTACATTATGACGGCACTGCTTTACATACTTGTTAAGTACTGCAAGCTTCTTATCGATATCATCATAGATATAATCGTCATTACTGAGTAAACCTACCATCTCCTCAAGGAGCTCTATCTTATTCTGCTTATGTTTTCTCTTTAACATTCTGATGTAGCTTGCAAGCTGCTTTAAGTTTCCGGCATACGCACATGTAAATGCTACACTCTCTCCTCTTTCTGGAGCCATATCAAGAGCATCGTTCCAGTCTGCTCCCCTTAATCTGATATGGTTATGCTCACCTACCTCGTAGAATGCACATAAATTCTGTAAAAGAAGGTGCTCCAGGATTGTTCCTTCATACTTTTCTCCTGTTACAGTCTTCTGTACTTTTCCGTACTCATCTGTCCACTCTTCGTCTGTAGCTGTTCCTCTTTCTACCTGGCGGTCCTTAAAGTATGCTACCTTCTGGTTAAGAATCTCAACATCACCTGTCTGATCCATGTAGAGCTTTGTTGTAATAAATGGCCATACTCCATGATCCATCCATACACGTGTGATGTTATTTCTATCTGCGATGAATTCGCCCTGCTTCTCTCCGATGATTGTTGCATTTGTTCCGTCAATTCTTACTCCACCGTAGTTGTCGAGAATCATCTGACGAACTCCGTCCGGATTCATCATAAGAAGTGCAAGGCAATCCTGCCAGAGGTCTCTCCAACCTCTTCCACCCTTTCCATAATCATGATATGGAAGGAATGAACATCCATAAATTCTTCTTAAGAATGGCTGGAAGCTTACCCATCTCATGTAATTATCAAATGCCTGATTTCCTGTGTGGTACTTGATATTTACCTGCTCCTGCCAATACTCCTTTGTGCTCTCAAGAGCTGCGTCTACGGCTGCCTTTGTTGAAAGTGCCTTAACTGCTGCTGTAATCTCGTCCTCGTTATCAGTTGCTCCGATTACGATAGTATAGCTTGTGCTCTCTCCTGCTTTTAATGTTATTTCCTCAAATCTGATTCCGCCAACTGCTTCTTTTCCTTCAGCTACGCTTCCGCTTGCCAATGCAGCCTTGTTCTCAAGAAGTGCGCGTGGTCTTGTAAACATTCCACCTTCTCCGATGAAGTCCTCTGCTACCGGATAAAAGCCTGTTGGGTTAGTTCCGTTTCCTGATACTCCGCATACGAAATATGTAAGATTATTCTTCTGGTGTCCTCTCTCATCGAATGAAAGTGTTGGACGAACATATACTCCATTGTCTGTTGTACGGATACGGTGAAGTAATGATGTTACATGTCTGTGGTCTCTGATGTTATCAGCACTTCTTCCATAAATTGGAACTGCTGCTACTGGTGTTACCTTTACTACTGCATCACTTGTATTTGTAATCTCTACCTGCATTACCTCTACGTTATGCTCAAGTGGTACAAATGATGTTACTGCTGACTTCAAGCCATATTTTGCTGATTCTCTTGTGATAGTCTGCCACATGAGTCCTGCTGTTATCTGGCTTGGCTCCTGCTTGTTTGTGAATTTCTGTGCTTCTGCTTCTGCAGACTGTCCTACAACTGACCAGCATCCTTTCTCTGTTACGCACCAGAAGTTTCTGCTTGAACGGTTGTTGTGCAGATTCTCTGAGCTTACCGGCTCTAAGATAAATGCGTTCTGGTTAAGTTTGCTGTCTCCACCTAAGTTTGGTGTTACTGCGCTTTTAATTCCCTTTTCTCCTGCAACTGGGAAGTACAGATAGCTGTAATTCTCTGGGTTGTCAAGCTGAAAAGTTCCTTTGGTGTCTAAAAACTTGATTCTACTCATCTCATACTCTCCTTTATAGTTGTATCTTATAAAAATAAGGGGAGTATAAATATCAAAATAATGACAATAATTATATTTTCATCTCCTAACATATATGTGGGGGGGAAGATGGCTGAGTGCGGGGGAAGATGGCTGAGCGCGGATTTGGTGTATTGGTGGCGGATTATGGCTGAAGACAAGGGTGGGGCAGGGCTATACAGGCTCATATGCTGCACTAAAAAGGGAGATGTGGAATAAAACCAAGTTTTTGCAACATCTCCCTTTAAAACGTGCACCATATGAGCCTGTATAGCCCTGCCCCACCCTTGTCTCCAGCCATAATCCTAGCGTCAGATATTTAGATGCGCTCAGGGGAGATAAAGCCTCCGACTGATTGCCAGAATATTTATGTGGCGTTATTTATCAAAATATTTCAAAAAGCCATATACACAAATTTGAGCATTGCTTCTTTGTTACAATTAATACGAAAAATCAATTATTCCATATTATTGGACATCTGTTACCTTATATCCCTGATCGGCGACAGCCTGCATAAGAACATCATCTGATACA
>JAXJVZ010000276.1:0-3618 GCA_036308285.1 Agathobacter sp.
AAGCTTGCCCTTGATTTATGCACTGGCAATGAATATCTTACCGGACAAATCATTACCCTTGACGGTGGCTGGATATAATTTACATCGATCTCCGGTTGTAGAAAATTCCACTTCATTAAGTTGTGGGTGTAGTTCAAGAACTCTCCAGCGTTCCTGCTGCGGAATGCGCGTCAGCTTTGCCGGCTTTTCCTATGCACATTCCTGCAATACGCCGGAGGATTTTATCTCATTATGAGTCTCAACAGCTATCTATTATCCGGCATTTCCTTCAGGATATTCTCAAGCTGACGCTCTAATGCGCTTTCTATCAGTTCCTTATCTGTTTCTTTTCCCTGCACGCCTTCTGTATACAGTACATTCTCTGCATTCTGCGCCACCTCGGTATTCTGTTCATTTTCTGTATTCTGCGCTACCTCGGTATTCTGTATATTCTGTTCATTTTCTGTATTCTGCACATTCTCTATATTCTGCGCCACCTCGGTCCTCTGCGTATTCTGCTCCAGCTCTACACTCTGTGAATCCTCTGTATTCTGTATATCAATGTCATCTTCAACCTCAGCTGCACTTACTTCCATAAATGGTTCAGCCGCCAGAATGATTGTTGTTCTCGAAGGCACTCTTATTGTATTAACTCCGAGAAGTTCTGTGTATTCAGTGTAATCTCTTCCGTCGACATATTCACAGTTAGTGTTGACTTTTACCTTCCATACCTTGCCATCTGATAATACAGGAAGCTGCATAATAAGAGGCTCCCAATACGAATTCATACAATAGAAAATAATATCATCATCTGTATTTGCTTCATTTCTTCCGGCAAACATTACACCTATCATATGTGTGTTGTGCTGCACAGAACTGTTGTATGGTGTGCCATTGTGAATACTGATTTCCGGCAACTGGCTTGCTGCTGGCTCTGTTGTTTTTCTGATAATCGGATGAGCCTTACGGAACTTAATCATGTATCTTACAAAATCATGAACTTCTTTGTATTTATCAAGTCTGGTCCAGTCAAGCCATGAAATAATGTTATCCTGACAGTATGCATTGTTATTTCCAAACTGAGTGTTGCAGAACTCATCTCCTGCATAGAACATTGCAGGACCTCTGCTACAAAGAAGTGCCGCAAAGGCATTCTTAACCATTCTTATTCTGAAGCCATTTATTTCCGGATCGTCAGTCTCTCCCTCAAATCCACAGTTCCAGCTATGACCATTGTTGTCTCCATCTGTGTTATTCCAACCATTTTTCTCATTATGCTTTGTATTGTATGCATACAAATCATAAAGTGTAAATCCATCATGGCAGGTAATAAAGTTTACAGATGCCCTATGGCCTCTTCCGCCTCCATATAAGTCTCTCGAGCCTGTGATTCTTGTGATGGCATTTCCTGCCATTCCATCATCACCCTTTAAGAAACAGCGCATCTCATCTCTGTAACGGCCATTCCATTCAGCCCAGATATTCCATGAAGGGAAGCTTCCTACCTGATATAATCCGCCGGCATCCCATGCCTCTGCTATAAGCTTCATTTTGCCAAGAACCGGGTCAAATGCCAGACTCTCAAGAATTGGTGGATTCTGCATTGGTGCACCATTCTGGTCCCTGCCAAGAATTGATGCAAGGTCGAATCTGAATCCGTCTACCCGGTATTCAATTGCCCAGTGTCTCAGACAATCGATTATAAACATTCTTACAACAGGATGATTACAGTTCATAACATTTCCACAGCCACTGAAGTTATAGTAATGTCCGTCTGGTGTAAGCATGTAGTAAATATTATTATCGATTCCCTTAAAGCAGAAGCTTGGGCCAAACTCATTGCCTTCTGCAGTATGGTTGAACACCACATCAAGGATAACCTCTATTCCGTTTTCTTTAAGCTCCTTGATTAATTTCTTAAGCTCATCACCCTCATGGTTATGTTCTTGTTTTTGCGCATATCCAGTATTAGGAGAAAAGAATGATACTGTGTTATAGCCCCAGTAATTGTAGAGCTGTACTCCGTCTACAACTCTGGCACTTTCCATCTCATCAAACTCAAAAATTGGCATGAGCTCAATTGCATTTATTCCTAAATCCTTGAGATAAGGTATCTTCTCTCTAAGTCCTTCAAAAGTTCCCTTAGCTTTTACTCCGGATGATTCATCTTTTGTAAATCCCCTTACATGAGCTTCATATATAACAAGATCCTCGAAAGGATGCTCAAGCTGCTTATTGTTGCCCCAGTCAAAGCTGCTTTTTACAACTCGCGCTTTATAAACAAAATCTTTTCCACCTTCTGGCTTTTCTCCCCATTCTCGCTGACCGGTTACGGCTCTTGCATATGGGTCAAGAATTACGTTTGATTTATCGAATAATAATCCTTTGCTTGGATCATTTGGTCCATCTAACTCAAAAGCATACTCAAAATCCTCAATTTTGAGGTCATATACAAGCATTGAGTATGTGTCTCCGATTCTGTATGAATCGGGAAATGGAATTCTCGCATATGGCTCTGATTCATGAGGATGGAACAAAAGTAATGCACATGATGTAGCATTATGAGAATTAATTGTAAAACTTACTCCGTTAGCTGTCTGAAAGGCTCCGCCCATTCGGAAAAATCCAGGTCTAATGTTAAATCCTGCCACATTGTCTAATGGATGTAGTGCTGTGTTTACAGTCTCCACAGCTAAATCTCCCTTTATATTTTCTCTCCAAATATACATAAGCAACACCTCTACTCTTTTATTGTCAGCATTCCCGAATCACTGAACCTAATATTACTATATGGTTCGGAATATGTATTGACATTATCTATTATTAGTCCTTTTCTATCGTCAGTCGTGATAGTAGGCTTAAAATCGTTATAGCTGCTTGTTGAGCTTATCATGCATGGAATTATTTTTGCATTAACATCTGTTTGCAATACTCCATCCACGTATGTAAATGTCTGCTGAAACATCATTGTATCCTTGTCTGATGGATTCCTGTTTCCCCCAAAGCAGAAATTCCCAAGACTGTAACAGATTATTTTTCCATTGTATAGTTCCACCCCCTGCAGAACATGCGGATGATTTCCAATTACAAGGTCCGCACCTTTGTCGATTAGTTCATGTGCCACTCTTTTCTGATAATCATTAGGATAGTATTCTCTTTCGATTCCCCAGTGACAGCTTGCTATTATAAGGTCAGTCCCCTGTTCTTTAAGCTGCTGTATTCCATTGTACAGATAATTTTCATAATCAGCGGACATGGACAAAAGGCTTGCAGATACAACTCCTATTGTCATTCCTTCATCCGTCGTGTATGTCCCGATATGGTCGTTATAACCATACACTATTCCAGCCTCATCCAGCACATTCTGAGTATCAGTCAAACTCTGTTCGCCGTAATCCCTGGAATGATTGTTTCCTAAGCTACATGCCTCAACGGAACTGCCTGACATAATTCCAACATACTCAGGTTTGCCCTTTAAATTGTAGGTCTTATCCACCCTCGCTTCAGAATTACTCAAAACGCATTCTAAATTAACAATCGTAAAATCGTCATTCTCAAAAACGTCTCTTACTCCGTCAAAGAAATAGTCTTCCCCATATGAATCATAATATGCATTAAAAGAACCACTATATCCATGAT
>JAXJVZ010000277.1:0-3997 GCA_036308285.1 Agathobacter sp.
CCCCCATACTTATTGTATCTGATTGTATAATCATGTATTCACCCCTTCTGGAACCATACCGATTATCCCCTTAGCATCCTTTCACAGGAAATAAAAAACAGCATAAACCGAAAATCCTTTTTCCAATTCATGCCGTCCGTGGTCTATCCATATTATATTTTCTTTCTCATTCAAATGGCCATTTAATATGTACACATTTTATATCGGAGCATATGATTAGTTTCTTTAGTGGTTGACAATAATATTTAAATACAGTATACTGAATAAGCCGATGTGACAAATTATTTTTTTATTCTTATGCTGTTATAGCTCAGGCGGTAGAGCGTCACATTGGTAATGTGGAGGCCACGGGTTCAAGTCCCGTTAACAGCTTAACAAAAGCAGGTTGAAAATATTTCAACCTGCTTTTTTCATTTCATCATTTACTTAATTTAGTTATTTACATTATTTAGTTATTTACTCTATTTAGTTATTTACTCTATTTAGTTATTTACTCTATTTAGTTATTCACTATCGTTCAAACATGTCAGATTAAATTTCGATTATATATTTTTCATAACCGTTTATAACCTTAGTGTTTCCCTTTACATCCTCACGAACAAATTGTCTGCTGTAATTCATATGAACGTGCCCATGCAAAAAATATTTCGGCTGATACTTATCAACCAGTTTGTTAAACACATCAAATCCCGTATGACATAAATCCTCAGCATCATGAAAATCCTTTGCAGGAGCATGTGTAACTAATACATCAAATCCTTTTCTCCTGAAAAGCTTCCATCTGAGTTTCTTAACTCTTTTCTCCATCTGCTTTTCCGTATACTGATTGGTGCCTCTTTTATATCTGTTGCATCCCCCAAGTCCCAAAAAACGGACCCCCTCATGAACATAAATATCATCCTCTATGCATATACAACCTTCAGGTGGTCTCTGCGCATATGAATCGTCATGATTACCTCTTACGTAAAGCACTGGAACAGACACCATTGTAGCCAGAAAACTAAGATATGATGCCTTCAAATCTCCACACGATATTATCAAATCAACTCCAACAAAATCCTCCTTGCGAAAGAAATCCCAATATGCCTTTGATTCAAGATCGGCCAGTACTAATATTTTCATTTCTGTTTATTATCCTCTACACCTTTTAATTCCACAACCTCTTTTGCATCGTCAATCACATCATTTCTGGTAGGAATTTCTCCAATTACATTCTCCACCAGATAATCCATGTTCATGATATCTATCGGATTCATCCTCTGATGTTCTTTATTCATAAGCTCACCGCTCTGAGAATAAATCTCACCAAAAAACGGAACCATACTTCCATCACACAAGTCCTCTTTAAGCTGGAATGCCAATCGTCTTACACTATATGGAACATTATTCGAGCAAATAAGGTCAATAACACCTGCCGACATTCCCCACCAGTAATTTAATCCTTTTTTCTCATCTCCTTCGTTCTGATAAGAACCTGCCAGAACGCTTTGAATAAGCTTCTGATAAAAAATACCCCAGTTCCATACTGTCATTGCAAGATTAACTGTTTTTCCATCATCAATCTTATATAATCCGAACTGTCTGTCTAAATCCTTTGGAGTAATCATATCCTGATCTGACACATAATGAAGATCATTCTCTCTTAAGAACTTATCTCTGTCATAATCCTTTGCTGTCGACCATGCAAGATATATTTTTGCTCTTGGATTGGTACACAAGGCTCCAAGTGCAAACGCATTAATATTAGCAATCATTCCATAGATTGGATAATCTGCAATATATGCGATTTTGTTATTATCAGCAAGAATACCTGCAATAGCTCCAGACAAGAACTTAGCCTCATACATTCGGCCATAATATGTTCTGATATACTGATGCGGAGTATTAAGCGAACAGTTAAGAATTTTAACCTCCGGATGCTCTATTGCTACCTTTAAGCTGGGCATCATCATCTGTGGTGCGACTCCAAATACAATATTTGCACCTTTTTTAATGACACCCTCCAAAACCTCTGTAATATTTTTCTCAGTAACATTGTCAACAGATATAGTCTGAAGCTCATCCGGGAATGTCTCTTCAAGATAATTACGTCCTAATTCATGCGCATAAATCCAATCTGATTCGTCTGGTGACTTTGGATACAAAAATGCAACCGTGAATTTCTTAGTCTTAGACGGAATAAAGAATTTAAAAAGTCCAAATTTATCAGTAGGTTTAGCCTTCTGCTTAGAAGGATTCATAACCAAATCCACAGCTTCCTTCTCCGCCTGAACTCCGAATTCATTCCATACCTTAACAATATTATTGCTATATTCACCTGCAGACATTTTAAGCATCTCTTCGAAGCCAAATATACTCATAAATGCAACAATTGCATCACCTAAGGTAATCGGAAGTCTCTTTCCACCTCTAAACTCATATACCTTGGCAAAGTCATACATTACTTTACCAAAGTCTTCCTTGGTTTTCTCATCCCACCTGTCTTCTTTGCCTACCAGATCCAGCAGGTGCTGTGCATTTCCAGGCTTTGAAAATTCAACAGTGAAAATACCTGTAACCTCATTAAATTTCATATATTCATAATATAGCTTTACATCCTCATCCTCTGAATATTTGGGAATTTTTCTTGTTACATAGGCTGGAACATATACAGCATTATAGAATTTTAGTACACTTACTCTCTTATTGCCTTCAAGGACGTAATATCTGTTCATGTATTCATATACTTTAATAGGGTCACGAATGCCTTCGTTAACCTGAGCATCAGATAAATTAGCCCACTTAAAACAAAATTCTGATTCCTCCTCAAGTATAGGCATAAAGTTCGCTGCAAATGAATACGTACGCCCCATTGTTGCCGTTCCAACCACAAAATCAAGAGGAATATTTACAAGCCCCATATTCTGCTCTGTCTGAATATCTTTCTGTGAAACAATCTGGTCGAGAACTGGCAAATATGGAAATTGGCCTTTTGCCACTCTCGCTTTGTACTCCTTTCGGCCGCTTTTCAGGGCCTCCTGGTATTCAAGCTCTCCCATTTATATAACCTCCCATCTGTTTTTAACTAATTTTATTCTAACTTTATGCTAATTCTATCATATAAATCAAAAATTAGAAAATATTTTTAAAAAAGTTGAATATTTTATTTGCAGTTTTGCATTTGTCTGTTATAATTATTGTTAGGAAATAGGTACTAACGGTATTGGAGGATTATAAATGGAGAATATAACAAAGGAACAAGCCGATGTTATAGGCGAAGTTGCTAATATCTGTACTGGTAATGCGGCGACCACATTGAGCATGATTCTAAACAAACCTACAAATATTACAACACCTCGTGTTGAAGTACTAGCTGGTGAGGAAGCACTAGCCAATGATGATCATGTTCTTGTTAAAGTGCCATATACCAAGGGACTCGATGGAACTAATCTCTTGGTTCTTAAAGTTACAGATGCTCTCATTATAGCAAACTTAATGATGGGTGGCGATGGAACCATAACAGCAGAAATGAGTTTGGATGAACTTACAATTTCAGCCATATCAGAGGCAATGAACCAGATGTGTGGTACTATTGCAACATCAATGGCAACATTATTAGACAGACCAACCGACATTGGTTTTCCACTGATTAATTCAAAAGAACAGAAGAATTTTGAGATTCCTGATGAGCTTTGCAGTGGTGCCGATATAGTAAAAGTAACATTTAGATTAACTGTAGGAGATCTTATTGACAGCGAACTATTACAGTTATACCCTATTAGCATAGTAAAACAGATTTTAAAACAGGAGGACTAATAAATGGCAAAGATATTGATTGTAGATGACGCAGCTTTCATGAGAATGATGCTGAAAGACATCCTCACAAAAGGTGGATTTGAAATCGCCGGAGAGGCAGCTGATGGAGTTGAAGCAGTAGCCAAATACAATGAATTAAAACCAGATCTCGTGACATTGGATATCACAATGCCAAATAAAGATGGAATTCAGGCTTTAAAGG
>JAXJVZ010000278.1:0-2436 GCA_036308285.1 Agathobacter sp.
CTCTAATATGGACCCAATCTCTGATAATGGAACAGATTCCACATCCTCTACAAATATGACAAGATGAGGATTCCCGACACAGACGTATGTGCCATAATAGGTTAAGTCATTAACTTTGAATTCCTTTCTCAGTAGGCAGCCGTCTATTGTTGCCACTTGTTGAGAGTTTGATAACGATGGAATGCCCATATCTACGGTTACACTCTCGACCTTATTGCCGGAAAGATGCAATATGAGATGCTTAATACCGGATAATGTCTCAAGTAAAATATCATTCTTTCTTGTCAGTGCGTTCTCATAAACGAACTTACCGATGCAACGGCTGGCATTACCGCACATCATCGCTTCTGACCCGTCAGCATTGAATATCCGCATCGAAAAGTCCGCTACTGCGCTTTTCCCAATCAATACCAAACCGTCTGCACCTATTCCTTTGTGACGGTTGCTCCATTTGACGGAAGCTGCAGAAGGATTCTTTATCGGATATAAGGAAGAATTGACATAGATATAATCATTGCCAAGTCCGTGCATTTTTGTGAATCGAATTATTTTTGACATTTTAATCTGTTTATAAATTAGACCTACCTTCCAAATGGATATCTCTCACGGCTCTACCACTTGGCTCATTCTTTCCCTTCCAAGCTTTATCCCACTCTAATGCGGTTGCAGTAGAGCAAGCAATACTGGCTTCATGCGGAACGCTGATAGCCGCACTTCTGCTAGGAAAATGTTCCTCAAAGATTGAACGATAATAGTACTCTTCTTTATTTGATGGAGTATTTATTGGAAATCTGACAGAAGCTTTTGCCATTTGTTCATCGCTAACGACAGTCTCAGTTACAGACTTTAATGTATCAATCCAACTATATCCGACACCATCGCTGAACTGTTCTTTTTGTCTCCATACAACACTTTCAGGCAACAAATCACTAAAAGTCTCTCTAAGAATTTTCTTTTCTATCTTGTCTGTACACATTTTTAACTCCGGATTGAGCCTCATAGCAACATCCAAAAAATCCTTATCAAGAAAAGGAACTCGACCTTCTACACCCCAAGCTGCAAGTGCTTTGTTGGCACGAAGGCAGTCATATAGATATAATTTACCTAATTTACGGATTGTTTCTTCATGGAAAGCTTTTGCATCAGGTGCTTTATGAAAGTACAAGTATCCTCCAAAAATCTCATCGGCACCTTCACCGCTCAAGACCATTTTTATTCCCATAGACTTGATCACACGGGCAAGCAGATACATTGGAGTTGAAGCCCTTACTGTCGTAACATCATATGTTTCTATATAATAGATTACATCCCTAATAGCATCCAAACCCTCTTGGATAGTGTAATTAATTTCATGATGTATTGTTCCTAAATGGTCTGCAACTTCACGGGCTTTCATAAGGTCTGGGGCTCCCTTTAATCCCACTGCAAAACTGTGTAATTGTGGCCACCAAGCTGCAGACCTGTTGTTAGTCTCAATACGGTTTGCAGCATATTTTTTTGTAATTGCTGATATTATTGAAGAGTCGAGACCGCCAGAAAGAAGTACTCCGTATGGAACATCGCTCATCATTTGATGTTGAACAGCAGTTTCCAAGGATGCACGCAATGTACTTAATGAAATGTCAGAATCCTTAACCGATTCAAACTTGTCCCAATCTCTTTTATACCATTTTTGCATTTTCTTCTCCTTGCTCCAATAATAGTGTCCAGGCAAGAATGGTTCATATGTTTCACATTCGCCTTCAAGAGCCTTCAACTCGCTTGCGACATAAAGCATTCCATCCTTATTTTTGCCGATGTAAAGAGGAATAACCCCTATATGATCCCTTGCAATCAAATACTCATCACGCTCTTCGTCATAAAGAGCAAAAGCAAATATGCCATTTAACTCATCGAGGAAATGAATTCCTTTTTCTTTGTATAAAGCCAAAATCACTTCACAATCGCTGCCTGTCTGAAATTCATAATTACTATTGTAGCGAGAACGTAGTTCACGATGATTATAAATTTCTCCGTTTACCGCTAGCACTTGCATTTTGTCGGGAGAGTACAATGGTTGTTGACCGCTCTGTGGGTCAACAATGGCTAACCGTTCATGGACAAGAATTGCACTTCCCCCTACATATATACCACTCCAGTCTGGACCACGATGACGAAGTTTATGGGACATCTTCAAAGCTTTTTGTCTTAAAGCATTTGATTGTTGTTTTATTTGAAATATTCCTATAATTCCACACATATTGTTACATTTTTACAAGAAAGGAAGGAGATTTGCCTCCTTCCTTCCACCAAACAATCCTAACTAACCTTTTTACCTAACACTAACACCTATGAATTTATCGAATAAATAGCAATTCTCTATATTTCGGCAATGGCCACATCCGATTATCGACAATGAGTTCAAGTTTGTCAATGTGATAGCGAATCTGTTCCAAC
>JAXJVZ010000279.1:0-7521 GCA_036308285.1 Agathobacter sp.
AGACTATCAAGGTGGTCTATCCCAAGTACTACTTGAAAGAAATTGTAGATATGTTTTGTGAATTTCATAGTCTTGAAAATATCACAAAGGATATCGAAGCCGAAAATACATACATACTGATGGAAAATAAGAAGATAATTGGTACTGGAACAAAAAATGCAAACCATATTACCAGAGTTTATGTTTTGCCTCAGTATCAGCAAAAAGGCTATGGAACTTTTTTAGGTTACCAGACCATAGACCATGGAATCTGGGAATGCAAAAATGGTGTAATACAGGTTTATGAAATCATGAAAAAAGAATTGATTAACCCGTCATTTGAGCAGTTAATCCTAAGACCATATAAGCCAAAAGATACAGAGGCGATAGTAAGCTGGATTAAAGATGAAAAGGATTTTCGCAAATGGCGATTAGATATGCCTTTGATATGCTAAAAGCAGAAAAAATAACCCTGGGCGTTTTTGAAAATAACCCTTCAGCATACAATTGCTACAAGGCAGTTGGATTTAGAGAAAATCCTAAGAAGGAAGATATGGTCTACGAGATACTCTGTGAAAAGTGGAAATGTATAGAATTGGAAGTCAACCGGAAATGAGATATCACGACCTCTAAAAAAGGCGCTGACATGCTTGGTGTCTGCGCCTTTTTGGCATATTTCATAATCGTTGTTGCCTGGTGTTCTCTGTTTTGTCTTACAATTCCTTAATCTTTCTCCATACTAATTATTTAAGAACAGATTTAACTATATAAATGTTTACTATTATTTATTTTATGCACAACATTCTTCGGATAAATATCCTTGTATCTATAAATACTCAAAACAACACCTATTAGTGCATAACTTAATATCATATTACTACTACCCAAAGAGAAAAATGGTAAGAATGATGCTGCTGCCGGAACTATTCCAATACAAACAAATATATTAATCACAATGTTTAATAAGAGTATCATTCCACAACCTAATCCCATTATCATACCAAGTTCATTTTTCTGTTTAATTGACGCTCCAAAAATAAACAGTATAAGAATCGTCAAAATCGCTACCAATACGATTCCCAAAAAACTTCCATAACTATTTAATATATATGAAAAAATATAATCTCTATTAAAAGCTGGAAGGGATCCCACAACATCATCACCTGCATTGCCCACCAATTTTATATTACCGATTAATTGTCTAATAACCGTTGTCTCGTAAAATTCATCTCCACTTGCCGTGAAAAAAGCCCTTATTCGAGACTTCTGATAATCAGCCAAAATATTTAATGAATACATTGAAAGTAATAATCCGATAGGAGTCATCAAAAATATTGTCCATAAAATTATAATAGTTCTTTTTATTTTTATATTAAACCAGCCCTTTGCAATAGCTACAGAAAGCATAACCATCATACTTATAAAAATTATTTCTGTAGATACAATATTAGGTATCAGAAATGTTATAAATACAGGTGTCACCATCCAGATTAAAGACTTAAATAGAGCTAGTTTACCTCCATCTCTATACTTATATAGTATTGCTCCATAAATTGGTACATAAAACATCATCAATGATGTTAGAGAAAATCTTAACATTCCCCACCCAAGCCTTATTGCACCATATCCTCCTGCTTGTATTCCGCAGATTCCTGTTAAACTTAATGCTCCAATAAATAAAATTAATCCGCCTATTATTTTTGAATATTGGGCAATTGTTGTAAAATCAATAAAATATAAGCCAATCATTATTATAAATCCTAATATGATTGATGATAAAAATTCTCCAATTTGTGAATTGTCATTTAACAAATTTAGACAAGAATACTGTATTACTATTCCCATTATACTTAATAGCGCTACAACCATAAGGATTTTCCAGGATATCTGCGGTTTATGTATCCTATCCATTGAAACACCCACTTCAATAGGATCTCCCATATCCATTACTGCATTCTTTTCCGCATCTTCGTCTGTCATTCCATTTAATTTATTTTCTTCTATTTGATTTTCAATATGATTTCTTATTTCTTCGGCAACATATGGTCTTGCTTTTTTACATCTAATCTGAGAGATTAGTTTCTCAATATATTCTTCCACGCTAATCCCTCCATTTTAAATGCTAAATGCCAAAACACTTGCAACAGCTGTTTGGTATTCATTCCATTCTGTTTTTTTCTTTTCTAATAATCCTTTTCCTTCTTTAGTGATGCTGTAATACTTTCTCTTTTTCCCGGCAAACTCCTGCTCATATGCAGTTAGTAGACCTTTTGATTCCATATTGTGCAACAATGGATATAGTGTTCCAGCCTTTAATTCAAATACATTATTTGATTTTTTTCTAAGCGTATCTATCATTTCATACCCATACATATCCTTTTCTTCAAGTAATTTCAAAAGTAGCATCGTCATGCTTCCTGATAATAAAGTTTTATCAACTGACATATTTTATCCTCCTCTATATAGATTGTCGATATATCGATTATCTATATAATATATCGAGTGTCTATATATGTCAATCTATTTATTGAAATATAAAACCAGATAACCCCTATATTATAATGGTAGAGTTATCTGGTTCTTTATCATTCCATATTCACACTGATTATTGTTCCAATCCAAGTAGTCCCTGTTCCAGCATAAGCAATTCCATTGGATAAAAATAATGTAACCAATATGGCTGCGATTAAATGATATGCAAATACATTTTCCTTTTTCAAAAATTGCACCTTCTTTTCTGGTCCTTACTTCTGTGATGAATTTGGCTTTATCTCAATATCGACTGTTGATTCTGTATCATCTTCATTCTTAAATGACTCTATTGAAATATCCGTATCGTCCAAACACTCCTCACTTATTTCAACTTTAACTTCTTCACCATCTACGTTATATTCACCCTGAAGATATGCATTACCATTTTCATCTACTTTCTCTTCAAAATTCAAATCTTTTTTCAGATCCATCTTTTGGTTATTAATCTTTACGGTAACATAAGATATCAAATCACTTCCTGTAGCTGCATAAGTTACAATATTTCCTGTGGCTAATGCAAATGCAGCCATCGCGGCTACTGCTACTGTTTTTTTCATTGTACTTTTACAAAGACTCTTTTTATTATTCGTCATGTTCTCAACCAATCCTTTCAGTTCATCGGAAGCATGAACCTCATTGAATGTTGAACAATATAATTCTTTTATTTTTTTATCTGTACTCATATCATGCCTCCTAATTTTTCTTTTAGCTTCTGTCGAGCTCGCTGAAGTCTTGTCTGAACAGCCGTTTCTGATATTTTCAGAATATCTGCAACTTCTTTTACACTAAATTCTTCAAAATAATATAGGTATATTACCTGCTTATACTTTGGCGTCATTTGCATTACCAGTTCGTACAATTCGCTTTGTTCCGAATTATTGAAAACCGGTTCTTCCTTTTGTTCGTCCGTAAGCGTTACCTTTTTATGCCAAGATGAATTCCACAGACTGTTACATTCATTAATTGTTACTCTGATAAGCCAATTTCTTGCATGTTCATCGCTTTCAAATTTCTTTTTGCATTTAAGTAATTTTATGAAGGTTTCCTGCACAATATCATCTGCATCATATTTATTTTTACATCCATTTAATGCAACTCTGTAAACTGTATCAATATACAAATCAGTAAGTCGCTTATACTCTTGTATCTCCAAGCTGTTCCTCCTGTGTCTTAAAGGCCTTTCACTAATAGTACAGTTTGAATTACCAAAATATCACATAATTTTAAAATTATTTTTCCGTCGCCACTATCCCATATGACCAGCCATCCTCACATATTTCAACAACACCATTTTCGATATTTACCTTTGCAGTATGTAACTCGTATTTCTTTTCCTGTATCTCTCCATTCTCAAAAGTGACCCTAATTACTAATTCATCACCATCAAATGTATCAAGTGCATGCCAATACTCTTCTCTTAAATCTCCAACCGAATCGTCCCATGCATCATCCGGAATATAAAATCCATATGAAAATTCTTCATTATACTCTAAACTAATATTCTTCTGTGGTTTTGAACAATAATAAATCTCGGAAGTCCCATATTCAGTAAGGCCCCACATTATATAATCTCCGCTTTTTGGATCTTCAAATGGATTTATTCCATTATCTACAAAACTATGAAATTTCTTATATGCTTCATCACTATCTAATGCTTCTAATATTGATCGATACAATTCTCCTTTTGCAACACTTATTTCAACACATTTAATATTTTCTCCGGCAACCTTAAAAAGTAGACCAGTATATCCGCCCTCACCTAGTCCAGTATCATAAAATGTTAGTTCGGGTGCTTTTTCAATTCCTCTTATTTCGGCAGCCGAAGCTGTAATAGTAAAACTATTAACAATCTTCTCTACTACATTTTTATTATCTGAAACTTCTTTTTCTACTTCATTTGCATTTTCTTTTTGCGCTTTTCATAAGTTTTTTTGCGGTTTTTCCATAACTTAATTGCAACCGAAATCGCATAACTTTTTACATTATTGGTTATATCAATTTTCTCTTTCTTCCTAAGTATTGTATACATTGCCTCTTGATATAATTCCCATCCATAATTGTCATCCATGGTATGTATCTTACAAAAATTTAAAATATCATTACCGCACTCCAATACAAATTGTTCATATTCTTTGTTTGTCATTTGTTATAAATTCTCTTTCCCTTTGTCGACTCAGGCAAATTGCCCTTACACATTTATATTGTATTGTATTGCAAAAAAGTTTTATTTTTTTAATATTTATTTTTTAAAAAAGTTTCTACTTTTCAAAATATAAAATGACAGTCCATATATAGGACTGCCATTATTAAATATGATTCTTTAACATGATAACTACCTTTGCCAAGTTATGTATCGAACATTTAGCTTAATGGCATTGCAACTGTATACATATATCTATTCTATCTTAAAATAATATTAACCTCATGTTAATATTATTCCATAAAAAGATGCTACCGATAGACGGCTAGCTCCTTACAATTAGTTTACGAAAAACGATCGCCCTATCTTGCAGGATACTAATGGCGGTCGTTTTTGCTTGTGTTATACGAAAAGATAATCAGTTCTTTTGAGAGAGTTGACATGATAAGAGCATTACATGAGTGTAAGGAACCATACAGAGAGGTTCTATATCAGAGGATTTTTGGGAATTTATCTTTTCGGGAAATTGGAGATGTACTTGGCAAATCCGAGAACTGGGCGAGAGTCACATATTATCGTGGAAAAGAGCAATTAAAGAAAGAAATGATGAATAACGGAAAATAAAATATCATGTGCTGTTATAAAAGATCTTTTACAATCTTATCTGGATGAATTGACATCAGAAGAATCAAACCAGATGATAGAAGCTCATATCAATGAGTGTGATGAGCGCAGAACAACACTTGAGAATATGAGAGCTCCAGAAATAGATGAAAAACAGATTGAAATCGAGAAAAAAGAAATCGATTTTCTAAAGAAAAATAGAAAACATTTAGAAACAATTCTAGGGGTAACAATTGGTCTTGCAATATCTATTGCGATTGCAGGATTAATTTTTGCTTTACAACTCGCGAAGCACCTTATATATATTCAAGCCACTCACTGACACGCGATATTGGCAATGATACCTTTGAAATAATGACATATTTATATAATCGTTATAATCAACAGGATGAACTTCTTAAATTTACTGTGCAAAGTATTGGAAACCATCAAATTGCTGTTTATATTTTAGAATCAGAAACTTCATATTTTGAAGAATGGGAGATTATTATATTTACCGAAAGCGGATACTATGATGTGGAGTAAAAGAAACACACAAAAGGTGGAAGAAAAATTAATAGCTTGCAGATTATTCGTCCATATTGTATTCTTTTACTATGAACATGTAAAAGGAGGTATTTGCTATGCAATTGCAAAATGAAAATACTTACACAACCGATTACATTTACTCTCTTCCAGAGGGGCAGCGTGCTGAACTGATTAATGGTACCATATATAATATGGCGCCTCCAAACAGATTGCATCAAGATATTGTGATGAATTTATCTGCAGAAATCAGAGATTACATTAAGAAAAATAATGGTTCTTGTAAAGTTTATCCTGCACCCTTTGCAGTTTTCTTAAATAATGACAATCAAACTTATGTGGAACCCGATATATCTGTAATATGCGATAAAAGTAAGCTAGATGACCGCGGCTGCAATGGTGCTCCTGACTGGATTATTGAAGTTGTATCTCAAAGCACTAAACGCATGGATTATGGTATCAAGTTATTTAAATACCGCACTGCCGGGGTACGTGAATACTGGATTGTTAATCCTCTAAATAAAACTGTTAATGTATACGACTTACTTACAAATGAATTAACAGATCAATATGATTTTAATGATAACATTCCTGTATGCATTTACAAAGATTTAACCATAAATTTTGCAAATCTTCTTAAGTAAAACTCTACTTTCTCTTTATTACAATAAAGGACCTATCAAACTATACAAGTCTGATAGGTCCTCTAATATGCTTATTCTTATCCAAATAAATATACAATGATTACCTGAATGAAGAACTTGAAATTGAGAAAAAATTCAATAATGAACTATAAGAGATATGCAATGGGAGTCAATGAACGACGGTTCACTGACTCCCTATTCCTTCTCTACACGAAGCACCAAATTCTCCGGCAAATTAAAAATTGCTTTCTTTAGAAATACCGGATAAAAATATTCATCCTCTAAGCGTTCAAATTCCAGCCACTCAAAATAATTCGTCTTTTCCTCTTCCTCAACAGAAAATATTTCACCTTTGTCCAATAAATCTGTTCCACCAACATCCATAAGAAAATACAGACATAACTCATGGTAATCCAGATGATTGACATCCTCGTTGAAAAAAGACTGATTCAACCATAGTGGGCGATTGATTTTCGCCTCAATATTTAGTTCTTCTAGCACTTCACGAAGTACTGCTGCCTCTGCCGTCTCCCCCATTTGTACCCTTCCTCCCGGAAGATAATAATATGGGGTTCTGTAATCTTTCATTGCCAGAATCTTGCCATCATTAATTATAATTGCACACACTCTGTAATTGAATTTTTCTTTTCCTGTTTCAAATGTTATATCCATTTCTTCTCCTCTGTTAATGGGTATCAATCCATCCCATTTCACTTAAAAGATATTCTTTATATCGATGAATACAGTATAGAGGAATACTCCATACATGAGTATCACCATCCATATTATCTCCAATGTTCTTCAATGAAGTTTTGACTGCCAATTGTGGCTTAAATCTGTTACAGAATAAATGTAAACTCTTTGCTTTTGTATTATCAGCTGATTTAACTTCTATTGGAACCAAAACTCCTTCGTAATCTGTAATAAAATCCATTTCAGCATCTGCTTTTGATCTCCAGAAATATGAATCAATTCCTAGAGAAACTAATTGAGTTAACACATAATTTTCTGTAAGAGCCCCCTTAAATGTTATATATGAGCTATCTCCATTTAATATTGTCCTGTAATTAATATTTG
>JAXJVZ010000280.1:0-8476 GCA_036308285.1 Agathobacter sp.
CTATTTTCATGATAGCACTGCTCAAAAATCCTCAGCGTAGCCCGCTACGCCTACGTTTTTTGAGTAGCACTCTCATAAAAATATTCAGCGCAAAAAGTCTAGTTATTAAGAAACCGTTGTACTAGTTGGCGAAGACTTCCACTTCTTTAAGTGATGGGTATAGATGAAGTTTGTCTCAGTGGGGAGTCAATTTCCAACTGAGATAAATATATTATAGAAGACAAAAAATAATACGGAGGAACAAGATGAGCAAAAAATCACTTAATGCTACGCTCAATATGACTGAGGGAAATATAGTACGGCTTTTACTGATTTTTTCACTTCCAATGTTAATCGGAAATATTTTTCAGCAGGTGTATAATCTGGCTGACTCGATTATTGTAGGCAGACTTGTAGGTGCCAATGCATTAGGTGCAATAGGGGCGACTTCGTCGATAACATTTTTCTTCTTCGCGCTGTGTAATGGAATTGGTCAGGGTGGAGGAATTATAACTGCCCAGTTTTTTGGAAGTGATAATGAGCATAAAGTAAAACAATGTATTGTCAACACAGGATATATAATGACGATTTTTCCATTTATCGTTGGAATCATTGCGGCGATACTTTCCGGACCATTGTTAAAAGTTTTAGGAACACCAGAAGAAATTTTTGCGGATGCAAGATGGTATACACTTGTAATGTGTGTTGGTTTGCTTTTTGTATCAATATACAACTATATTTCGAATATGCTTAGAGCGCTTGGCGATTCAAAAACACCATTGTACTTTTTGATTTTTGCATGTTTGCTTAATGTAGCGTTGGATTTTCTTTTTGTATATTGTTTCAAGATGGGGGTAATCGGTGCAGGAATTGCAACAGTTATAGCACAGTTTGTTGCAGGTGTACTTTGTGCAATATTTGCATTTAAAACCAACCATTACTTTAAGTTCGAGAAGGATGATCTCAAATTCAGAAAGGATATAGTTTGGAGTGTATTAAGACTTGGAATTCCACTTTCGCTTCAATATTCACTTATCGCTGTTTCGACGATGGCCATGCAAAAGGTTGTAAATTCATTCGGACCAGTTGCGGTTGCAGCGTTTACTGCGACAGGAAGGGTTGAGCAGTTAATTCAGCTTCCTTATCAGACATTGGGAGCATCTGAGTCAACTTTCTGCGGGCAGAATTATGGAGCAAATAAGAATGACAGAGTCCTTGCAGGATATAGAAAAAGTGTGCTTATCATGACAATTTTTACAGTGATTATGATGCCGCTTATGATGATTTTTGCCAGACCGATGGTTAGTATTTTTGTAAGTGAAAAAGCGGTAATTGACATGGGCGCAACCGCAATTAGAATTGGTGCATTGTTCTATCTTTTCCTGGGAATGATTTATGTGGTTCGAGGAATTTTGAATGGAATCGGAGACGCATTCTTTGCTTTACTTAACGGCGGAATTGAAGTGCTGGGACGATTTACTGTTCCATTTATTCTGACTGCTATACCGGCGATTGGTGTTTGGGGTATTTGGTGGTCTGTTGGTATAGTATGGTTCATGAGTGGATTTTCGGCGTGGCTAAGATACAGATACTATAGAAAAAAGCTGATTTATCAATAGAAATCCTGCATTTTGAAATGCTTGTGCAATTGTGACATGCATTTTTCTGACAATTAATTAATGTAGCGGAAAATTGTATTATTGATAAAGCATTTTTGAGCTGGCTAAAGTTAAAGAACTTTATATGGATGCGAAGAAAAGAGAAAGGTTAATAATACACATGTAAGCAAATAATTTTAGAGGCGAAATGAAGACAAGGATTGAAAATGAGAATAACAAGTGAGGGGAAAAGATGAGTTTAGAATTACTTATGAAAGAGAAAAATGATTTTTTCGTTGTACATAAGAAGACAGAATCTCTGATTAATGCATCCGAGAAAATTACTCCCGTTTTGATGAAGGAGTATACTAGAACTATTGAACAGTATGAGAGTATGTATGATTCACTAGAAACGTTTATGACAGAAAACCGTTCGAAAGAATCAGTTGAGGGGCTTATTAATCAGCAGATTAGCATATTGCATAAGTTAAAGGCGTATGAGCTTGAGTTTCAGAATAAAATTAGATAGATTTTAAGATAGATTTGATAGAGATAAAACAAATAAAAGAAATATAAGCAATATAATATGAATATAATACAGAAATAAAAAATACTAATTCGCTAAAAAAATAATATATTTATTGAGCAAAAAAGAGTATTATAGGACTTAGAAAAAACTATTTAAAAAACTATTTTAAAGGACTATTGAAAGAACTAGTTGAAATTTTATATTTTTTAGAGAAGAGGTTGATTTTATGTGGACAGCAATATTTATTTTGTTAATGATATCAGTTTTTGCCAAGCTTTTGATTTTTGCCATGAAGGCAACATGGGGAATAACAAAAATTATTTTTAGTGTAGTTGTATTGCCAATAATTTTTATTGTGCTATTCCTGGCAGGACTTATGTATTTTACAATTCCAGTACTTGTGATAATGGGAATTGTTTTAATGGTTAAAGGGTCAAAGTAGTTTGAGTTTTAGGGGCTGTTTATTGACAGTCCTTATTTTTTACAGTGCTATATTTAGTCCTTTTTGAGTACATTAAGGAATTTAAAAGGAGAATAATTAAATGGATGTAAAGATATTTGAGAAAAATGAGAGTGTTTGTGTAAATGATAAATCATACACAATAGTCAAACTTTTGGGAAAAGGCAAGGGTGGATATTCGTACTTAGCGACAGCTGGGAGAAAGAAGTATGTTTTAAAACAAATTCACCACGAGCCATGTGATTACTATCAGTTTGGTAATAAAATTGAGGCTGAGATCAATGACTATAAAAAGCTCAGTGACATCGGAATTCGAATTCCACGTATGATTGATGTTGATGTAGAAAATGAGAGAATTATTAAAGAATATATAGATGGTGATACCATTTTTGATAAGGTCAAAAATGATGAAGATGTAACTGCATATATTAAGCAGCTGGAGAAAATGTGTGAAATTTTATATGCTGCAAATACTAATATTGATTATTTCCCGACTAATTTTGTGGTTGAGGATGGAGTTATGTATTACATTGATTTTGAGTGTAATCCGTATGATGAGAAATGGAATTTTGAGAATTGGGGAATAAAATACTGGTCTAAAACTAAGGAGTTTTTGGATTATATTTCGCGAAAAAAATAAACATAACAAAGGCGACATTAGATTTCATTCATCAATGCCGCCTTCTAAACTATTTCATCCATTGGACTTTGTTCTCCTTTTCTATTATTTCTTTAGACTTCTTCGTTTCATCCTTTTTACTTGATTTCGTTCTTCATATGACATCTGGAATTGTATCATATTTTCAAAATTGAGACTGATACTAATTCAATCAATCCATTTAGGTTATGTCACGTTTTCCTCTTTTAAAAATCTAAAACGAATGCTTTTAAATACTTTGGTGGTCTGTACCTCTCTTTCTTTAATTTGTTTTTGATAAGTTAATTATATCATGGGAAAAATAAATTGCAAGTACAATTTTGTAAAAAAGATAAAATTGTGCAACAATTCCAAGTCCCACCTTTATTAAATGTGCATTTTAAACAAAAACTATTTATAAGAGTGTCATTATAAGAGTGTCATTTTACTCAAAGTAACTTTGAAGTTGAATTTGAAGTGGTTTTGAAGTATTGTTGATGTACGGGTATAAAAGCCTCCGGCGGATTGCAGGAATGCGCAGAAGAAGATGTCAGCAAAGCTGACGCGCATTCCGCGGCAATAACGCCAAGACGTTATTGAACAGATATGAGATAAATGAAAATGAGCGTTTGATAATAAAGGTAAGCATAAAATAAAAAGATTTATGAGGTTAAGAATGATTAAATTTACAGATGTTTCTTTTGGATTTCCACAGAAGGATTTATATAACGAGATCTGCTTTGAAATAGTTGAGGGTGATCATGCTGCTCTAATCGGCAGTAATGGTACTGGCAAGAGCACACTTATCGACATGATTATTAATACAGATAATTATCTGTATGATGGTAAGATAGAAAAAGATAAGAATGTAAGAATAGGTTACATTCCACAGTTTGTAGAACATGTTTCAGATGACATATCGGCGTATGATTTTCTGGCAAAGCCATTTGTCGAGCTTCAAAAGAAGTCGGAAGCTATATGTGCAGAGATGGAAAATGCCGAGGATATGGATGAGGTATATAATCGTTATCAGATAATTCTTGATGAGATGGATGCCATTGATGCATATAACTATGATTCGAATATTAGAAAGCAGCTTGCTGTTGCAGATGTAAGCGGACTTGAGAATGTTTCGGTTAACAAGATTTCAGGTGGTGAGTTTAAGCTTTTATCTATCATTAAAAATATGCTTTTGAAGCCACAGTTACTTATCATGGATGAGCCAGATGTATTTCTTGATTTCGAAAATATTATTGGTCTGTCAAAGCTTATCAATAATTATGAAGGAACAGTTATTGTAATTTCTCATAGCAGATTGCTTTTAAGCCAGTGCTTCAATAAGATTCTTCATCTTGAGAACAAGGAGCTTCAGGAATTCCCAGGTACATTTGCGGAGTACAATCAGGCAATGCTCGAGACAAAGGTTCAGATGGCAGAGCAGGCAACTAAGGATGCTGAGTGGATTGCTGTTCAGGAGAAATTAATCGAGAGAATTAGAAAAGATGCAACATATATTGATAGTCCGACAAAGGGTAAGCAGCTTAAGGCCCGCGTGACTTATTTGGAAAGACTTCAGGCAAGACGATGCAAAAATCCCTTTATTGAAAACCATGCATACGATTTTACTTTTCCAGAGGTCGAGAGGGATGAGGATTTCGATGCAGAGAATCCGCCGATTGTAATATCGGTTAAAGATTACTCGCTTGCATTTGAAAGAGAGATTCTTACAAACGTTTCTTTTGATATAAAAGCAGGTGAGAAGGTTGTAATTGTTGGTGCAAATGGAACAGGTAAGTCCAGCATGCTTAAGGATATTTATGAGAGCATGAAGTCAGATAAAGCTGGCTACTATACTCAGATTTTTGAAGAGGATTCAGAGAAGCTTTCCGGAGGAGAGAGAAATATCAAGCAGCTTAGGCAGATATGTGAGTCGGATGCCGAGATACTCTTTCTGGATGAGCCGTCAAGTCATTTGGATACTTATGCTCAGATTGCGCTTGAGAATGCAATTAAAGAGTACAAAGGGACGGTGCTTATGGTCACTCATGATTTCTACACAGTAGCAAACTGTGCAGACCGGATTCTGTTACTTGAGGATAATACAGTTCGTGAGCAGAGTGGCAGAAGTTACCGTAAGAGTATTTATAAGAAATATTTTGAGAGTGATATTTTTGAAGCAGAAAGAATCCGCGTTGAGAGAGAGGTTAAAATCAATTCTCTTCTCAACGCGGGTAAGATAAAGGAAGCAAAGAAAATAATATCAGGTTTTATCAGATAATCCCCTTCTGTTTCCACTTTCCACTCTGCCAGCGAAGGAACATGAATATTGCGCGGACACATTCATCACTTGCCATGGCAATGTATGCACCAACCGCAAATAGCTGGAAATGAATCCCCCATATGTATGTTCCGGCAACCATGCATAAATACATGAACACGGCGGCAATGACAGTTGGGAAAATTGCATCACCACTGGTCTTTAAAGCCTGACCGAAAATTAGGTTGGTAACACGACCGATTTCAAGAATAATGTCAATTATCAAAAGCTTACCTACTAAGGCAATAAGTACAGGATCAGTACTGAAAATATGCATAATCTGATTTGCAAAAATTGCAAAAAGGCTTTCTAGTAATGTAGCAACAATGATTCCGATAACGGCAGCTTTTTTGGTTCCTTTGTCGCAGGCCTCGTAGTCTTTTGCACCCATTCGCCAGCCTGTAAGAATGGCGTTTGCCTGTGCTAAAGCGGCTCCGACACAGTATGAAAAATTAGTTATCTGAACAGCATATGAACGTGCTGTGACATTAATGCCGTCAGGGTCCATCTGGTTTAGAAAGCGGATGGTAAGTGTCATTGCAATATTGTAAAGAGCGGTCTCGCATGCAGATGGGAGGCCTATTTTTATAATCTGTTTGAAGATAATAAAGTTATTTTCTCTTTCTGTATCTTCTTTCGCATGAACAAGTTTATGAGAACAGTACATGACGATAAGTAAATTGATTATACGCGATATAACAGTTGATATAGCAACTCCAGCCACACCCCATTTTAGAACAAAAAGGAAAAATGCATTAAGTATTAAGTTTAGAATGTTGGCACTTAAGGTTGCATACAGTGGCTGTTTTGTAAATCCGAATGCCCGCAAATAGCTTGAAAAAATAGGCATAAGTGCATTCAGAAAACAAAAGCCACCAACTATCTGAAGATAGGTCCTGGCATAGCTTAAGAGCATTGGTGCAACACCAACTACTTCAAGAATGCTTCCGGAATAAGTAAACAGAAAAACAGATAAGATTATTCCTAAAGCTGCATTAAAGATTAAGCCTAGCTGCCTTGCCTGATAAGCCACACCGTTTTTACCAGCTCCGATGTACTGTGTCATAACGGCAATCATTCCGGCAGAGATAATGTTAAACATAATGATAAACACACCGATATAAGTGTTTGCCGTTCCAACAGCTCCCACAGCGGCATCATTTACGGATGACAGCATCATAGTATCGACCATTCCAGTAAGCATGAAGCACAGAGTTTCAAGTGAAATCGGTATGAAAAGTTGTAATAAATTTTTTCTTTCTACAGCCATGTCTACAAAAACCTTCCTATATTTTTATTATATTTTATCTAATTAAAGAGGAAATTTCTTGCAAAAAATCGGCTAAAAATTGCACTATATCTACTTTTGAGGTACAATTATGCTGATTTGAATATGTTGGTCTGAGTTTGTTGATTTGGTTTGCAGACAGGACTAATGTTACTATTATAATTCAAAATTTGCAGGCATATAATTTGGGAATATAGGAGAGTTATGCTTTCACAATTAAAGGAAAACATCGTTCACGGAACGAAAGAATATCCATATGAACAATACTATTTAAGAAATATAAATCATGCTTTTCAAGTTCCGGTACATTGGCATGAGCAGGTTGAAATTATATATGTCGAGGAAGGTAATCTCCGGGTAAAAATTGGAGACAGTGAGTTTGAGGGGACAAAAGATGATTTGTTTTTTGTAAATCCGAGGGAGCTTCATCTGATGGGCTCTGCTGATGGAAGGGTTAGATATTATACCCTGTTGTTTCCAATGGAATTTATTTCTTTTCAAACGATGGACAATTTGGAGAAAAAGTTGTTACTTCCACTTAGAAGCAACCAGTTACTTTTTCCAAAGGTGATAGAGGATTGTGCCTTACGGCAGGAATTAATTTCGGAGGTGAAAGAGGTCATTGAGATTAATAAAAATATCAGGCATTTTTCCACAGATGAAATTGAATTGTCTGAATATCATATAGAGACACGAGTTCATCTGATTAGGCTACTGCAGAAGTTATATAAGGCCCATGTATTGATTAAAGCATCGCAGGGAGAAAGTGAGCAGAAGCAGAAGAAATTACTGGCCTATATCCAGGAGCATTATACGGAGAAAATTACGCTTGAAACATTGGCAGAGGAATTCCATATGTCAGAAAAATATGTATCGAGATATTTCCTGCAGCATTTCCACTTACCGTTTTCCAGTTATATCATGCATTTACGATTAACACATGCTAAAAGACTTTTAGAGACAACAGATGATAACGTGACGGATATTGCAATGCAATCGGGATTTTACAATGTTAGTTATTTTATTCGTTCCTTTAAGAAAGCTTATGGAATAGCTCCACTTCATTATAGAAAAAGTATGAGGTAAAAGAAAATGAAGATACTCCTTACAGCAATTAATGCAAAATATATACATTCAAATCTGGCAATTTTTACATTAAGAGCCAGTGCGCAAAAGTACAGGGATAACATCGAGCTTGCGGAATTTACGATTAATAACTCTAAGGATTATATCCTGGAGGAGATTTATAAAAAGCATCCGGACGTGCTCTGTTTTTCATGCTATATCTGGAACATAGATTATGTGGTAAGTGTTGCCAGAGAATTTCATAAGATTTGTCCGGAGGTTCCAATCTGGCTTGGTGGACCAGAGGTGTCGTATGAAGTGGAGAGCTTCTTGAAGGAGCATGATTACATCAAAGGAATCGTAATGGGCGAAGGTGAGATTACTTTCAGAGAGGTTTGCAGACATTATGAAGATGGTGATATTTCACTTGAAAATATAGATGGAATTGCAATGCGAAAAGAGGACGGAAGTATTTTGGTTGCCAAGCCTCGCAGTGTGATGGACATGAGCGAGATTCCATTTTGCTATGATACGATGGAGGATTTTTCCAATAGAATTATTTATTACGAGAGTAGCAGAGGCTGTCCTTTTTCATGTAGCTAC
>JAXJVZ010000281.1:0-11540 GCA_036308285.1 Agathobacter sp.
CTCATATGCCTCCCTTCTAAGAATTCTTCCTATAAGAGAGCCCTCGTCAACAACCGGATAATCTCTTATCGTAAATAAAAATCCATCTATCGGTGCAGTAACTTCATCTAACACTTGGCCAGACAAGGGATTAATAAGCCTTCCTATAAGCTCTCCCTTATCAAGGCAGGCTCCATGGGAAACCTCCGGCACAAATATCCCACCGCATGTTGCATTAAGATATGCCACATCCTCTGGTGATTCAGATATTATGGCTTTTCTTGGCTCTGTCGTCTCTTTATCCCATATGCCAAGCTCCCGCATCAGATTAAAAATACCGTCCACAAGCTGATTTCCGTAGCTTTTTGTTATCCTCATTCCAACTCCCATCTCAACAACAAGGGTCGGAACATTTCTACTGTTAAGACTGTGTGCAAAAGTCGACTCAAGAACAGTATTTGCCCCGTGTATCCATATAAAATCTATGTTAAGCTTCTGTGCTAAGGGAACTAGCATATCTTTATGAAGTTCATTTATTCTTACCTGTGGAATTTCTGTAAGATAAATATTGCTGGCGTGGATATCTATTACTGCATCAGAACCATCAACGTCATTAATGATTTCTGCTGCCAGATATTCTGTCATGTTTCCATCAATATTTCCTGGAAAAAGCCGGTTCATATCCAGATCAAATGCCGGAATTCCCCTCGTTATGGAATCGATGCCAAGTGGATTCATGGCTGGATAAATGTCTACGATTCCTTTTAGATGATTTTTTGCTTCGTTTATTCTTCGAGTCAGCTCGAAGCATACATACTGACCTTCTAACTCGTCTCCGTGAATTCCTGTCACGATACTGATTCTTTTCATATTATCAGTAAGACTGTCGGGTTCGATGCGATTCTTCTTGATAGTAAGCATCTCATCTACCGGCAGTCCTACCTTTGCAACTGTCTGTATCATTTTCGCCTCCATCAGGCGTCATGCACACTGACAACAATCTCCTGGGTCTGTTGTCCACCGCCTTTCATAACGCCCCTGTTTATCAGACAGTCGGAAGCATCTCTTCCATGTCCAAGCTTTATGTGTGATTCTGCAACCAGCACATCATTTGTCGGGTCCATTCCAATCCATTTATCATGCCATAGCACTTCAACCCAGGCATGACTTGCGCCCTCACCAATAAGCATTCCTGTTACATATCTTGCAGGAATTCCTGCCAGATGCAAAAGGGCTATCATAATATGCGAATAGTCCTGACATACTCCTTTTCCAATCTCAAATGCTTCCTCTGCTGATGTATCTATTTTTGTTATATTTGGTTGATAAATAAAATCCTTATAAAGGCTGTGCATTATCGTTATACTTTTATCATAATCTGTCATATCATCTGTAAAAGCCAGGCTGTTAAAATAATTTTGTATTTTTACTCCTGCTTTATTAAGATTATATGGATAGGCAAACATCATATCCGAGCTTTCGTTGTAAATATCTTCATACAAAATCTGTTCAATAAGAACATCTCCGTCTATGTGAAAAGAAAATTCCTTATGTTCCTCATCAACTCTTCCGTAAATCTGTCTGTTTCCAAAAGAATCCTGGCCATAATTTATCTTCGATGCCGGCATCAACTCAATGTGATGTTCTAAAAGAGTCTGTCTCTCATCGCTTACTGGTATGCACTTAATAGTGTAGTTACATATACTTACCGGTATTGTGTATGACATTTTCATTGTATAATCAAAATGCAGTCTCTTCAAAATCCAATTCTCCTTTTACAAGATTGATTCTACCTCAGTTACAATCTTATAATAGTCGATGTTCGGTTCCTCTACAAGTTCCTGTAAAGATTTTATTTTATCTTTATTATATTTTAATCCCGCATGATCGATTCTTACCGCAAGCCTGTCCACTTCTCTTTTTAATTCAATCGGTGAAACACCAAGTCTTGCATACAAATCGATTCTCTCTATTCTTTTTCCGGTTTTTATTATATTTCTGACATGATGCGATTCTATTATGTCATCTGCTATTCCCCAGAATGCAAGGATATTGTCTATAACCTTTTGCATTTCGATAAGTGGAGCACTGCTTAGTCTCGCCTTATTCATATCGTATACGGCAAGCTGTACGTACGATAATGACTCCGAGCCAATACTCTCGCGAAGCTCAATTGCATTATCATAGGCTCTCATAAGATTCGAAATAATTGAATCGGGATTTGTTTCGTCAAATGGATATTTGTCTCTGAAATCATCCTTTGACTCATATATATCCGGTATATCAATTAATTTACAAAAGTCATGATAACTGTCTGCAATTTCATCTATCATCATATCGTAGCTTCTTGAATACATTCTAAGTGTAGTATATACTCTCTCAGAATATCTTCCTAACCAGAATAATCTGTCCTGTTGTTCTATCGAGATAATACCCATGTGTCCTTAAATCCTCCTCCTTGTGATGAATTAACAATAAACGAATCCGGATTACGCGAAAATCTTGTAAGTCCACTCCTCCATACCATTGGTTCGTCTGCCATAAGTACAAAAGCCCTGAGATCGGCTTTTCTAGGAACTGTCTTCCTTCCTTCCATTATGTCAATATCCTGAAAATCAATTACTTCCTGTGCGATAAATCTTCTTGGCTCCTTCTTAAGAAGCGCGATGAAATCTTCCTTCTGCTTGGCTATCATTGAGCTTCCAAATACAACTCCATAACCACCTGCCTCTGCAACATCCTTTAAAACAAGCTTGTCAAAATTGTCAAGCACATATTTCATATCCTCCTCGTAAAATGGAAGATATGTCGGAGCATTGCTAAGGATTGGCTCCTCGTTAAGATAATACTTAATCATCTTTGGAACAAAATAGTATATTCCCTTATCATCTGCCACTCCGTTTCCAGGTGCATTAATTATTGCGACGTTTCCTTTTCTGAATACATCGTATATGTGTGGAATACCAATTACAGATTCAGGATTAAAGTTCATCGGGTCTAAATATTCATCTGATATTCTGCGGTAAACTGCACCAATTCTCTCCTTGTGACCGTCATATGTATTGTAATACAGCTTGTCATCTATGACCTCAAGCTCAGAGCCGTTTACAAGATGTGCCCCTGTCTGCTCCGCAAGATATGAATGCTCAAAGTATGCTGCATTGTATCTTCCCGGAGTAAGGATTACTGTATGTCCTTCTACATTGACATAATCCATGGTTTTTCTTAAAAGCTTTGCATAATCCCTGTTATCTGCTATATGGGTTCCACTAAATGTATCAGGGCTGCTTCTTCTTGTAAGCTCTCTTGCAATCATAGGATATGATGCACCTGATGGTACACGAAGGTTGTCCTCTAAAATATACCAGTTTTCATCCTTTCCTTTTACAAGGTCTATTCCTGAAATATGGGAATAAATATCCTTTGGCGGTGTGACGCCTTCACATTCTGCCATGTATCCGCTGGATGCAAAAATAAAATCCTTTGGCACAATGCCATCCTTTACAATCTGCTTTTTGGAATAAATATCTTTAAGAAACATATTAAGAGCTACCACTCTTTGTTTTAATCCCTTTTCAAGATACTCGAATTCTTTTTTACTGATAATTCGTGGGATTGCATCGAATGGAAATAGCTGTTCCTTAAATGTATTGTCTTTATATATTCCAAATTTAACACCATATCTGGCCAGCAGTTCATTAACCACATCCGTATGTTCTAAAAGTTCTATATCATGCATAACCTAATCCTCCTTTTACCTTTTGCTTATATATTGAAAAAGGCGCTCTGCATTACTGCAGAACGCCTTCGTTCATATATTTAAAATATATGATATCTTACACTTTATTTTCTAAATATGTCAATAAGTTATAAATTAAACTATTATTCTAAAGTCTGACTATCTTCTATTTATTTTATAAAGAAAATTACCCTTATTGACTTAATTATTTATACAAAAAGGTCTATCCCAACTATACGGCTTCCATTTGCTCTCTGCAATTTGCAAGGCATTGCAACAAGTCAGGTGAGAACATTCCACATTCTCCATTAGTAATCATCTCATATGCCCTGTTCTTAGGAATAGCAGCTTTATACACTCTCTCATGCACTAATGCATCATATACATCAGCCACTGAGACTATTTGGGCAGACAAAGGAATCGACTCTCCTTTAAGACCTTCAGGATATCCACTTCCATCATATCTTTCATGATGATATTTGCATATATCCATGCTTGTTTTTGCATATTCCGTACTCCAGGCATCCTTTAATTTCTCGAGAATTTCACAACCGTTTAACGTGTGTGATTTCATATAATCAAATTCCCGGTCTGTAAGTTTTCCTGGTTTTAAAAGTATAGTATCCGTTATTGCTATTTTTCCTATATCATGTAGAGGACTAGCCGACACTATCACGTTGATTTTTTCTCTGGTAAGTCCTTTTTCCGGAAATTCTTTCATATATTCATCCGCCAGGATTTGAGTATACCTTTTAATCCTCTGTATATGCTCGCCACTTTCCTGATTTCTGTATTCAGCCATCATTCCAAGCAGGTCTATTATTTGTATGTTACTTTGCTGAAGAAACTCTGCTTCTTTTTTAAGGATTGTATACTGAAGCTCAAGCTGCTTCGTCTGCTGTTTTACTTTATCCTCAAGCTCATTCTGATATATATACAGCTTTACTATGTTATTTACCTTAAGTCGTATCAGCTTCTCTGAAAAAGGCTGGCTTATACATTCTGCTATGCCGTAGCTGAATAACCTCTCTTCCATCTCTACTGATGTCGGATTACACATAACAATTACTGGAATTACACCTTTTACAGATTCTTTCGATACCGCCTCAAGAAAATCAAATCCCATATCAGTTTTTCCAAGCATATCCACGATGACAGCAACAATTTCTTCTTCATCTCTCTTTAGAATACTTATTGCTTCATCAGGCTCTACGGCCTTTTCTATTACGTATTCATTACTTAACATTCTAGAAAGCGTATCTCTGCTTGTATCATTTTTATCAATAATCAGTATCCTGTTTTTCATATAGGCTATATCTCCTTCCCATTAATAATCCAACAGCTAAGCGGACTGACTGTCAAACAGGTCCATTTTTTCCATACAGATATTATTATTATCTATTTTAATCTCTACCCCTCTAGCTTGAATCGCTTTGATTTTCTGATTGAAATACTGTATGTGAACATTATCAAATATCTGCTGTTCTACAACGATTTTAGAATTGCAGGCTCTGGTTTCCCTTTTTGTAATCGCATCTACGCTATTATTAATTTGTATCAGTTCTTTATTTTTCTCCCTTATTGTATTTTCAATACGGATAATCATGTTATCACTATTTTTTAACAGCATGGCTGAATGGAATTTATACTGGTTACGGGCATTTGCAAGGTTTGCAATAGCATTTTTTATCTCTTTTTTCCTGGTTTGAACATCATTTTTTATTGAATGAATATCTTCATTGCTACCTAGCTCTAATATTGTAGTCATTCCAGCTGAATTTCCAACATTGGACAAGCAATATCCTTTTTCGGAATACGATACGCCACCGATAATTCCTCCCTTTGTACCATATGAAACTATCTCACCATAAGTATAAATATTTGAATTCAGACTATTTCCAAAATACACATTGCCCTTTGCCTTCAAATTAACATATTCAAAAAACCGACTTATAACTCTACCCTTTACATATATGCTTTTCTCTTCAGCAACATTGTTAATTCCACTTTTTAAAATCAAATCGCCGCTACAATTTATTCGTGCATTCTTGACAAATCCATCTACGATAAGATGACCGCCAGTCTCAATATATACCGGACCTTCGATATTACCTTTTATATATACATCCCCTTTAAAAATTATCTTACTGTCAGTTCTGTCTACATTTTCTTTTATAAGCATATGCTCTACAACAAGCTTTCCATTTTTGAGACAGACACTTCCATCTACAGTTGCTACATATGTGCAAAAATCAGGCAAAAGTTCAAAGCCTGTTCCCATTAAAACTTCTTTTTCCCTTCCTGCCTTCGCGTGTATTTTCTTACCATATACATCAATTCCATCTATTGCTTCTTTTGCAAAATGATAGACTGCTAACTCCTGCCCCTTTGTTACATCATTAAAACATCCAATTTTCTCAAAATCTATACTGCCGTCTTCTTTTAATGTAGGGATGCTTTTTCTTACAACTTGGAATTTCCATTCATAATAACCATCTTTTCCATCCTTTGGCGCTTTACCCTTTGCAACAAGAACATTCACTGCCTCTGTTGGATATTTACTTTCATCAGAATATTTTAAAGCAAAATCTTCTATAGCTTTATTGTCTATCCCATACTTTATTCCATGCTTCTGTAAAATATCCTGAAGCTGTCCTGAATTATCTACCGGATTTACACAATTCCACTTAAGATATACCCTCAAGTTATCAGGACTTATGCATAACGAATAATCCGCCTCGTTTATCGCTGTCCAGTTTCCTGAAATATCTGGCAGGTTTTTGGTATTCAATAGAAAGATACGTCTTTTTCTCATCTCTTTTGCTGTATACATAAAACTGTCATAATATGAAACATCGAGTTTAGCTTTCAGTCCGAGGCGAATTTCTCTCATCTGCCAATATGAATACAATGGATCATTGTATTTACTTATATCAAGATGTTGTTCTAATCCGAATCTTATCTCTCTCATTTTTCTCCATGTATATTTCAAATCAGCATACTGACTTATATCAAGACCTTCTTTTAATCCGATAGCAATCTCTTTGATACAGGAACCTCTATACTGCAAATCAAGATAAGGCTCAATATCCCCCCCTTGTTCAAGGGCATATTTTATTCCATTTATTTGATCAATATCATAACCTTCCTCAATATATTGCTGTATACTTTTCTTCATAAAAATCACCTCATTTATATATCGAAAAAAAAAGAGAGCAAAGATATATAGCGTCTTTGCTCTCGTACAGATTATATACTATCTGTTTACCTTTGTAAAGAAAAAAATAGTTCTATTGTACTATTTTTATAAATTTTGTTAAATTTATTTATGTTATGACTAGAGATTTGTATAGTCCTTTGGTATTATATATATATCATTTAAGTATTACACTTGGAGAGATAAGTATGAATAATATATTGGATAACTATTTATTTGATGCTTTCGCCGCGGCTTCAGACAATATATACATATATGTTAATGATATGAAGCAGAATATCTCCCGATGGTCAAAGGGAACTGTTGATTATTTTGGACTTGAAAGTGAATATATTTATAACGCAAAGGATATGTGGTTAGAGCATATTCATCCTGATGACAGACAAATATATCTGGATGACATAAATGCGGTATTTAGTGGCAAATCTACCCAGCATAACTGTCAGTATCGCGCAAAAAATAAATATGGTAAGTATATCTGGGTTGAATGTCGCGGGTCTGTTATTCGTGACTCAGAAGGTAATCCTGCTGTTTTTGCAGGTCTTATGACAAGAATAGACCATCAGAGCAAATATGATTCTCTTACTCATCTTCTAACGGGATATGAGCTTATCCGAACACCTCTTAGTGATAGCGGCGCTTTGATGATACTTGGAATCGACAATTTCAGGAATATTAACAGCCAGCATGGTCTTGTGTATGGAAATATGATTCTCCTGCACCTGTCAGAGCTGCTGACCACATACGCTAAAGATTCTGTAGTCTATCGATTCAGAGGAAATGAATTTGCAATCTACAGCAATACTGCCAGTGTCTGCGATATGGAGGATTTATATCACAAAATATACAGCTTCTGCAGGAAAGGAAAACCAGAAGACGATATTCAGGGTTATTCAGTTTCTGCCGGCATTGTAGACATATCATCTGCATGTAACAATACAACTGAAATTCTTGGACGCGCTGAGCTTTGCCTTGCTCATGCAAAAGAGGAAAACTCTTCCCACGTATGTATTTTTTCTCCTGAGATAGAGCAAAAACACACGAGAAGAACAATGGTTTCTGAAGCTTTAAACAAAAGCATAGAGAATAATTTCAAAGGTTTTAATCTTGTTTATCAACCTATTTTAGATAATTCAGGTAATAAGATAATCAGTTGTGAAGCCTTACTACGCTGGTCTCCTAACGATGACCGAATTGGTGCATGCTATCCTGATGAGTTTATTCCTATTCTTGAAAATACCGGAGGAATAGTCCCAGTCGGCTACTTCGTTATGAAAGAGGCTATTCGTCAGGCATCTGAATGGCGCAAGAAATATAAAAAGTTCAGTGTAAGTTTCAATGTATCATATTTGCAGCTGCAGGATCCGGATTTCGTTCCTGCTATTATCAAAGCTGTTAATATGTACCACCTTGATACAAGTAGTGTAATCGTTGAGCTTACTGAAAGTGTTCTGGCAGAAGATACCGATATGGTAAGAAATTCCTTTAAACTTCTAAGACAGAATGGTATCAAGATAGCCCTGGATGATTTCGGAACAGGTAATTCATCATTCTGGACTCTTCACAATATTGATATTGATATTCTAAAGCTTGACCAGTCTTTTATCAGGGGACTTAATACAGGTGATAACTGCATTAATTATGCTATCGTCGAAAGTGTTTGTCTTATGTGTAATCGCATTGGATGCAAGACTATTGCTGAGGGTGTTGAGGATACTGAAATCTGGAAACTGATAATCAAATTTGAGTTCACCGGTCTTCAGGGATATCATTTCTCCCGTCCGGTAGATAATGCTTCTTTTGAAGAATTACTGCAAAAATATCATATGCAGTCTTAAATTAAAACGCCAACCGCCTTTCTCTGGTTGGCGTTTTTTATCTCTAGTCAGTAAATCTGACGCGCATTCCGCAGCAGGAACGCTGAAGCGTTCTTGAATAATGTGCTTGAGAATACTACTAAAAAATACTATAATTATATGGAATATATCATTTTTTCAGGAGAATTATATGAATCAGACAATAACTGACGAACGCTTCCACGTAGTGGAAGAAGCAATCTGTGATGCATTTATGCAGATAATTACTGAAAAAGATTTAGATAAGGTTACAGTATCTGACGTGATAAAAAGGGCTGGAATAGTAAGAAGTACCTTTTATAACCACTACGAAAACATTCCTGCACTTATCTCTGCAATGGAAGACCGCTCCATAAATGACATTTTTACTCTTATGGAGACCTTTAGTCCACGCAACGATTACGAAATGTGTAAATCTTATTTTAAAACAATATGTGAATACACCATGACCAATCCTTTCATTGCAAAGCTTCTCAGTCAGCCTCATGAGGATGATTTCTTCGAGAAAGCAATCAGGATGTTTCACAGATACGTTACCTCTTTAGCACAGACTAATGCACGTATGAATCGTCATTCCAACGAAGAATATACATACATGATTGCCTGTGCAATTGGAGGAACTATTGGCATACTCCACAAGTGGACCAGGGAAAACTTTCAGATGCCTGTTGAACAGATAGCTGATATTTTAACCCAGGTCTTCCTTGCCGGAATACTGCCTCTTATGACATAGGCTCGTCGATAAGAGCTTCCTGTCTTTTAATTTTCTGAGTAGAATTTCTGATAAATGGATTCTTTCTTACTACAAGTCCTGTAATCTGGCGGTATGTAGGCTGCTTGCTGTTGTACTCGTTTAAGAATGCCTGAAGGCTGTTCTTAATTGTCTCCTCATCAAGCGACTTAGCTTCTACTACTGCCTGCTCAGGATAGATTCGTGCTGTAAGTCCGTTATCCTCACCTGTTACGATAACCTCTCCAACAAGTGGATTAAGCGCAAGCTTATTCTCTATCTCTTCCGGAGAAATGTTCTCACCATTAGATAAAATGATAAGGTTTTTAACACGACCATTGATGAAAAGGAATCCATCCTCATCAATATATCCCTTATCACCTGTGTGAAGCCATCCGTCCTTTAATGTCTCAGCAGTCTCCTCTGGCATCTCATAGTATCCAGCCATAACACTGGAACCTCTTACTAAAATCTCTCCATTTTCAAACTTAACTTCCACATTCGAAAGTGGTTTACCGATTGAACCTGCCTTATGATTTTGTGGAGTGTTATTACTGATAACAGGAGAACACTCTGACATTCCGTATCCTTCTAATACCTCTACACCATATTCTGCAAATTTTTCAATATAGAATGGGTCTAAATGTGCTCCTCCGGTGAAGATAATTCTAAGATTTCCACCGAAAACATTTGCCGCAAGTGCTGCCTTAGGAATTTCAGGGTCTGCTGCTGAAAGCTTCTTATAGATGGTCTCTATCATCATAGGAACCATAAGCATAATATCTGGCTTAAATATACTCATATTTCTTACCATATGTAAGAAGGAATCATTTACACAGATTGTTGCTCCAAGAGAAAATCCCTTAAGCCAATCCATTACAAGACAAAAGGCGTGATGAATTGGAAGAACACTGAGCATTACTGTACCTGGCTCTTCTCTGATATCAACCGCTTCAACATTGCTTGCAAGGTTGTTCTGTGTAAGCATTACTCCCTTGCTCTTTCCTGTTGTTCCTGATGTGAAAATAATTGTTGCAAGGTCATCTGCCTTTGGTGCCTCTGAATCAGCCTCTGCTGCTTTTCCTTTTTCCTTTAACTCGGTAAGGGAACGAACCTTTCCGTCAGCACTTTCCTCTGCCTCATCCTGAAGCATCCAGATAGTACTGATCTTAGGACAATTTGCTAATACAGGCCCAACTAAAGCTTTTCCCTTAGGAGTTAAGAAAAGAGCCTGAGAATTTGAACGGTTAAGAAGATCAATTAAATCCTCGGCAGGAAGTCCTGCATCGAGCGGAACTGCAACAGTGCATCCTGTAATAAGTCCGAGATAACTCTCAATCCATAAAACTGAGCTTGTTCCAATAAGTGCTACATGCTTGCCTTCATAGCCTTCGGCTAAAAGACCTTTTCTTACGGCAACAACTTCTTCTCCAAGACTCTTGTAATTGATTTCAAGAACATCTTTCTTTTTAAGCCATTTTACCGCTGGTAAATCAGCAAATTCAACTACACTGTTTTCAATTATATCTCTAATTAATCTTCCCATAATTAAGCCTCCATGTACTGTTCTAATAAATCAAGGGCTTCTCCTACTGTCCAGATTTTAAGTGCATCATCTTCCTCTAATTCGATGTCAAATGTATCCTCTAATTCTCCAAGGAATGACATGAAATCTAATGAACTAAATCCAAGGTCCTCACGGAACTTCATATCCTCTGTCATGTCCTCTGGTTTAACGTTACAATACTGTGCTACTAATTTTTTAAATTCCATTTTGTTATCCATTTTATATTCCTCCTAGCCAATGGGGACGGTGTTTTCTGGCACTTTATCTGTCCCTTTTGGCTCACTCATTTTTTGTGGCTTCTTATTATTTCTTTCCAGCCAAAAGGGACAGATAAAGTGCCAGAAAACACCGTCCCCATTGGCTTAAACTGCATCCATAATCTCGCCGATTGTCATATCCGGTTCTGCGATTCCTTTGAAAAGAATACGCATCATGTAGTAATAAAGAAGCTC
>JAXJVZ010000282.1:0-2063 GCA_036308285.1 Agathobacter sp.
ATATTAGATGGTAAGATATCTCAAAACAGCATATCTAAAAGATAAATAATCCATCAAATTACCACCACAAGTTATAAAAGTGTCCTTTAAACAGTAAGCTTAACTAAACGTTATTGTCTACGTCCCCATTGGTCCTATCCTCATATCAAGTCCATTCGTAAACATGTCAATTGAAATCTGAAAGCTTTCTTCGATTGACACAGGATTACCAAAAGAGTTATGAATCACCAGCAAAATAAATCCTTCTATTAAACTTCTATAAGTTCTTAGCAAATGGTTGGCCATACTTCTTTCTATTCCTAATTTATCTGTCTGACTGAAAAAGAACTTATACAGTCCTTCTGACACAAGCTTCAATTCCTCATTCTCATATGTGTTGTACCAGAGCATAGCCTCAAAAATGCCCGGATTTGCTATAGCATAATCATATATCTCATGTGACAGTTCATTTATTGCCTGCTTGGGATTATCTGTTCTTATTTTCGGACAAATTTCATTTGAGACATGATTCCATCCAGATATCATTATACCTCTGAGAATATCTTCCTGATCCTTGACATGGTTGTACAAAGACGGTTTCTTAATCCCAAGATGCCTGGCCAAATTCGTAATAGTAACAGCATTTAATCCCTGCTCATTTGCAAGCACCCCCGCTTCTTCTATAACCTTTTCTCTTGTTAATCCTATTCCTCTCATCGCAGCCTCCAAAAGCAAAAACAACTAACACTATTAGTTATAGTATTACTAATAGTGTTAGTTGTCAATTCAATCATAAACCATTGGGGACGGTGTTCTGGCACTTTTACTGTCCCAATGGCTCTTTTATCTCAGTTGGAGATTGAGTCTCCCCACTGATACAAATCTCATCTATACTCACCACTTAAAGAAGTGTGAGTCTTCTCCAACTGAGATTAATAATTTTCGCTTCTTACTTCAAAGTAAGCCTGTGGATGATTACATACCGGACATACCTCCGGAGCCTCTAAGCCTACAACCACATGTCCGCAATTGCGGCACTCCCACATTGTTACTCCACTCTTCTTAAATACTTCCATCGCTTCAACATTCTTAAGAAGCGCGCGGTATCTTTCCTCGTGCATCTTCTCAATTGCTGCAACGCCCCTGAACTGTTCTGCAAGCTCATGGAAACCTTCCTCGTCGGCATCCTGTGCCATTCTCTCATACATATCTGTCCACTCAGCATTCTCACCTTCTGCCGCATGAAGCAGGTTCTGTGGTGTATCACCTAACTCACCAAGTGCCTTAAACCATAACTTTGCATGCTCTTTTTCATTATCTGCAGTCTTTAAAAACAATGCAGCAATCTGCTCGTATCCTGCTTTTTTAGCTACTGATGCAAAATATGTATACTTGTTTCTTGCCTGCGATTCGCCTGCAAATGCCTCCCAGAGATTCTTCTCAGTTTTTGTTCCTGCATAAGGATTATTACCCATAGTGTTACCTCCTAAAATTTTATTTTCAATAGTCCTATTGTACCACCATAAAACTTATTTGTGTAATAAAAATTTTTATTAAACTCAATTAATTTTATTTTTTATCCAAATTGGCACTCCACATCATTCCTCATAATCATTAATAATATCCCCTCTCTTCACATGCGGCTCTATAAAGTTCTCCCTCGCATAATTCCATAATTCTTCTGAGCCTTCCGCAGACCTTTCATTCCTCTTTAAAATTTGAGAAAGCTTAACCTCATGCTCCCTCCATGCCAATCCGTCAGAAGCATCATTAAGCATCATCGGTTGAATATTATCCATAGTTCTTGCAAACTTTGCCTCAGCAGTTTCCCTTGACTCAAACTCATCCCACAAGGTACGAAGCTTCTTTCCCTGTTCCTCTGGCAAAAGTGAAAAAATTCTATCAGCAGCCTTAAGTTCTCGTTCCCTTTGAGTCGCCTTGCCACTCTCATCATAAGCATATGTGTCTCCTGCATCAATCTCTACCAAATCATGAATCAAAAGCATCATAATTGTCTTTAATACATCTATCTCTTCATTTGCATACTCTGACAATAGAAATGTCATAATCGCCATGTGCCAGGC
>JAXJVZ010000283.1:0-5926 GCA_036308285.1 Agathobacter sp.
CGTATACACTCATCTCGCCCAGTCTGCATCCCTGAAAATGCAAACTGTCCTTTTCGTACTAACTTATACTTGGTTAGATTGATATCATTAGTTGGACAATATTACGTTAAAGGCGAGAGTGCGGAAAGTGTTTATGAAAAAGGTGGCACTTTTTTGTCAATACATAAAGTGGAGCGAGATGATGATGGGAATGTAACAAAAGTAACATTTGAAATTTCTACTCTTCAAGCAGCTCCAGCGTATAGAACAGCCGAAACAGGGCGGATTTGTTCGGAAATTGTTAACAATTGTGTACATTTTGAGTTTACGGATGGATGGTACAATTATGGTAATGGCGTTATTGAATTACAGGATGGGTATTTACATGTAAAGACAACGCTTTCGAAGAAAGATGAGGATTGTATTTGGTCCTTAGAGGAATTGGACAATGATATGTTTAAGCAATAGTAATCTATTTATTGAAAAAACTGCACAAAAATGATAAACTATAAACAATATAATTGTTACAATTCTATAAAAGACTGAAAGACGAAAGGATGATGAGAGTGAGGAAAAAACTATTTACAGTAGGGTTATTGGTGGTTATGGCATGCTCTATGATTACAGGCTGTGCCAGTGGTGCGAAAAAGAACGAAAAGAGGGTGATTACTGACAAGAAAGAGTCCTCTAAGGATGTAACGCTGACTGTTTGGTCTGGTGAGGAGGATAAAGAACTTATTAAAACAGTGGCTGACAATTTTGCAAAAGAACATTCATCAGAAGCCAATATTACAATTGAGTGGGCAGCGATGGAGGAAGATGAATGTAGGAATAACGTGTTAAGCGATGTCCTTAATGCACCGGATGTGTATTCCACAACAGATGGCGACATTAGAATTCTTGCGGCAGGTGGTGCGGCAGCACAAGTTGAGAATGCAGATGAGGTAATAAAAGCCAATATTGAGGCATCGACAGCAGCTATGACAGAGAATGATAAGTTGTATGCTTACCCTTCGACAGCAGATAACAGTTATTTTATGTACTATAACAAGAAATACTTTACAGAGGATGATGTGAAGAGCCTTGACACTATGCTTGATGTGGCAGCAAAGGCTAATAAGAAGGTTGCAATGGACTGGAGTTCGGGCTGGTATTTGTATTCATTCTTTAGCCAGACAGGACTTACACTTGGTCTTAATGAAGACGGTGTGACCAATTATTGTACATGGAATTCGAAGGATGGAGATATCAAAGGAATTGATGTGGCGCAGGCAATGGCAAAAATTGCCAAACACAAAGGATTTGTATCAGAGGGGCAGAGCAAGTGGCTTGAGGATATAGTAAGCGGAGATGTTATTGCTTTTGTGAGTGGTGTCTGGGATGAAGCGGCAGTATCAAAGGCGTGGGGGAGTGATTATGGAGCAGTAAAGCTTCCTACATACAAGTGTGCAGGAAAGGATGTGCAGATGGGAAGTTTCTTTGGATATAAGTGTATAGGTGTTAATCCATATTCTGACAATGTTGAATGGGCACAGAAGTTTGCACAGTATCTTACAAACGAAGAGAACCAACAGTTAAGATTTAAGATGAGAGGTCAGGGACCATCAAACATTAATGCAGGAGCAACAGATGAGATAAAAAAAGCAACTGCTATTCAGGCTGTTTTAGAACAGGCACAATATTCACAGATGCAGAGAGTGGGAGGAAATTACTGGGCAGCAGCAGCTAATTATGCACAGGCCCTGCTCGATGGAAAGACATCTAATTTACAGAAACTGTTAGATACAACCGTAGAGGCGATAACTGCTTCAACAGTACAGTAGGATGAAAGGAACTAATGATATGAAGAAAAAGAAAAAATCCACCATTAAATTATGGATATTTGCACCGATTGCCATTATCAGCATTATGATGGTTGTGAGTGTGTCGATATCAGTAGTCAACTTAAAAAACGTAAATAATGAAGCTACGGAGATTGCAGATATATATCTTGAAGGGATATCTGTTCTTGGAGATATTCAAAGCGACGTAAAAGAGTTACATACAATGGCGCTATCACATATCGTGGCAACAGATTCAAATACAATGCTTAATCTGGTAGATTCGATTAAAGAGCAGGAACAAAATATTTATGACGAGTTGTCAGAGTACACAATGTATCTTGATAAGAATGACAACAAAACTTTTGATTCGGTAGTAGAAGCTTATGAGGGTACGAAGGAGTCAATCGCATCTATGATTGCTCTTAGTGCTAATACACAGAACATAGAGGCATTTGAAATCGCCAATACTACTCTTAAAGAGAAAATGGGTGATATGACAAAGTCTATCAATGTACTTGTGAAATCGGCAAAGAAGAACTCTGAAGCAGCAAAGGCAAATTTACAGTCAGCATACAAGGTGTCTATGTTTACCAGTCTTGTGCTTGAAGCTGTATGTATAGTACTGGCTGTTACAGCATTTGTGATTATTACGGCTAAGGTTATTGTGAGAATGACAAAGACCAAGAAAGAGTTGGAAGATATTATGAAGGATATCGATGACAGGCAGGGAGATCTTACAAGAAGAATTACCATATATGCCAACGATGAAGTTGGTGCACTTGCTTCAGGTATCAATGCTTTTATCGAAAGACTTCAGACTATTTTAAGTACGGTTACAGACAGCTCCAATAAGATGAACGATATCGCAGGAGATGTTACGAAGAGTCTGGTTAAATCAAATGGTAGTGTAACAGAGCTGTCGGCAGTAACACAGGAACTTGCAGCTACAATGACAGAAGTTGGCAGAAATGCAGGCCTTATCAATGAAAATGCCAATGAAGTCAGTGGAGAAGTAAGTGAGATTGCTACTAAGTCTAGCGAAATAGATGACTATTCTAAGAAGATGAAAGAGCATGCAGAACAGATGGAAACAACTGCCAAGACAAATCTTGAGAATACAAATAACAAGATTACAGAGCTTGTTAAGGTTCTTAATAAGACTATTGAAGAGAGTGAAAATGTTAAGCAGGTTAATGCCCTCACAGATAATATTCTCAATATCGCAAGTCAGACAACACTTCTTGCACTTAATGCTTCTATTGAGGCTGCAAGAGCAGGTGAGGCAGGCAAGGGCTTTGCCGTAGTTGCTACCGAGATAAGTACTCTTGCTACACAGAGTCAGGAGGCTGCAAATCATATTCAGGAGATTAACGGCATTGTTATTTCAGCAGTTGAGAATCTTGCATCACAGTCAAGAGGACTTGTATCGTATATTGAGAAGTCTATTTTACCAGACTTTGAAGCGTTTGTTGCTACAGGAGGAAAGTACAAGGAAAATGCATCATACATTGAAGAGGTAATGCAGGAATTCGTTGAAAAGACCGACAGGTTAAATGATTCAGTAGCAGAAATTGCAAACTCTATCGATTCAATCAGTCTTGCAATTGATGAAGGTGTAAATGGTGTATCCAGCACAGCGGAAAGCATGCAGACTCTCGCTATGGAAATCGATCAGGTGTCTAAGCAGATGGATGCAAACCAGAAGGTTGCGGGAACACTCAAGAAGGAAACAGAGATTTTTGTGAACTTGTAACTGTTCAGAGCCAAGCAGATTTATCAAAAAAGAGCGATGAATGCTTGCATTCAAGAGCACTTTTTTGTATAAATCTATTTGGCGGATACGCCACACCGAGAAAACGACAGTTTTCGAGGTTGGCTCTGAACAGTTATGTGAAATTATAAATCATAGCGTCTGCGGAATGAGGATTAATATATGAATGATAAAATAGTAAAGATTACACATTATATCAGGGAGAAGTTCTTTGCTACAGTTTTACGACATGCATTGTCTATGATGATTCCTGTTATTATTGCAGGTGGTCTGGCAAAGGCGATATTAAACATTCCTATTAATCAATATCAGGATTTTATAAATTCAACAGATATGCAGTGGCTTGTTAAGTTGCTTACTAATGTGGATAATGCCACATTTGGTATATTTTCTCTGGCGCTTGCGATATCTGTCAGCATAAGTTTTGCGATGGAGCTGAATGAATCGGCTGATGTTATTGCTATGTATGGATTGACAGGAGCTTTGGCATTTGCCACTCAGTTTGTATTTGGAACTGATGATACACTTGCTTCTACAATTGGTGTGTCAGGTTGCTTTTCAGCGATTGTTAATTCGTATGTGGCATGTAAAGTGCATATGCTTATGAGAAAAAACAAACACCTTACATTGTATGGATTTACAATGAGGGTTGAAGGTGTGACAGCTACTGCTATAAGCTGTATTTTTCCTGTTATAGTTATAGGTCTGTTATTCTCTTTGATAAATGACGGTATTTATGCAGCTACCGGTATTGTTAATTTGAATGAAGGATTTAGAGAACTTGTTTGTGGTTCGTTTAAGCTTTTTGATGATGCCTCCACATTTATTACGGGACTTATATATACATTGTTACTTCATATATTGTGGTTTTTTGGAATGCACGGCAGTCATCTGCTTGAGCCGGTTGCATTGGATATTTTTGCATTCCGGGGAGAAGGACAGATTTTTTCTAAAGCCTTCTTTGATGTTTTTGTAGTTATGGGCGGATGCGGAACTACCATTTGTGTCCTTATATATATGATATTTCACGCAATAAAGAAAAAACAAAACAACATAGCTGTACTTGCGGTGCCGACAGTGTTGTTTAACCTGAATGAATTGCTCAATTTTGGTATTCCAATCATTTTGAATCCTATATTGATGATTCCGTTCATAATAACTCCGGTTATGTGTTATTGTGTTTCATATTGTGCAGTTGCATTAAATCTTGTTCCGACCATGGTGCGAGAAGTCACATGGACTACACCGGTGTTGCTTAGTGGCTATATTGCTACCGATTCCATAAGGGGAACTATATTGCAACTCGTGTGTATAGTAATCGGCATTGCCATATACGCTCCCTTTTTGAAGCTTAACAGGGAAACAGAAGATATGTATGCCAGAAAACAGCTTGGTGTTCTTATCGGTGAATTACAGGAAGCGGAAGACAGACATGAGCATCCAAAGTTTTTGACGCGTTCTGATAAGACGGGTGTAACGTCGAGAATGTTGCTTAAGGATTTGGAAAAAGCTATTGAGAAAAAAGAGTTGTATATGTTGTTTCAACCACAGATTACTGATGAAGGAAGATGTATGGGGGCAGAGGCGCTGCTTCGCTGGAAACATCCTGTATACGGGAACATATATCCACCGTTAATTGTGTACCTTGCAAAGGAAGGTAATCTTCTTGAAAAAGTAGAAGAACAGATTTTTGAGATTGCAACTGAAGCGATTGAAGAGACAGCAAAGGTATATGACGGACACTTCAAGATATCTGTTAACATAACAGCGAGATCACTCTTGTGGGATATTGAAGCTTGTATAAAAGAGAAGATGCGCAAGCATAATGTTGAACCTGACAAATTGTGGATAGAGATTACAGAACAGGAAATGATTACTCATTCAGATATGGTTATCAACAAGATTAACAGGCTTAAGAAGGTTGGTCATGTACTGCTTATTGATGATTTTGGAATGGGACATACATCACTTCTGTATTTGCAGTCAAATTATTTTGATGTGGTTAAGTTAGATGGTTCTCTTGTTAAGAATCTTCTAAAGAATACTACTAATCAGAAGATTGTAAAATCAGTTGTAGAACTGGCAGATACACTTGATGTAAAAGTTATAGCGGAGTATGTTGAAACAGAAGAACAGAGAGATTTGTTATCAAGTCTTGGATGCAAATGGTATCAGGGGTATCTGTACAGTAAGCCGGTTGAGCTTAAAGAGTTTATATATATTTTGTGTGAGTATAATAAAGAATAACGAGATAAGTACACATTATGAAACGATGTGTACTTATTTTTTGTTGGAAGTTACAGACAAATACACATATGTGTGATATAATGTAGTATATTGTATGAAAAGGAGA
>JAXJVZ010000284.1:0-1893 GCA_036308285.1 Agathobacter sp.
GAGTTTTTGTCAGCTCTTTCAACAGTTATGATGCATCTTAGCAGATTCTCTGAGGAGATTATTATCTGGAATTCCAACGAGTACCAGTTTGTTGAGATTGATGATGCATATAGTACTGGAAGCAGCATTATGCCTCAGAAGAAAAATCCGGATATAGCAGAGCTTGTTCGTGGTAAAACAGGAAGAGTATATGGTGCGCTTATGTCGCTTCTTACAACAATGAAGGGAATCCCACTTGCATATAATAAGGATATGCAGGAGGATAAGGAACTTTCATTTGATGCATTTGATACTGCAAAGGGCTGTGTTGCATTATTTACAGGAATGCTTGATACAATGCAGTTTAATAAGGATGTAATGAGAAAGAGTGCTAACAATGGATTTACAAACGCTACAGATGCGGCTGATTATCTTGTAAATCATGGTGTTCCATTCAGAGATGCCCATGGAATTATTGGCCAGATTGTTCTTTACTGTATTGATGAGAATAAAGCAATTGATGATATGAGTATTGAAGAGTTAAAGAAGTTCTCAGAAGTGTTTGAAGAGGATATCTACGATGCTATTTCAATGGAGACCTGCGTTAACAAGAGACTTACAATTGGTGCGCCAGGTAAGGAAATGATGGAGAAGGTTATCTCTATCGAAGAGGCATACTTAAAAGAAGAATGGGAAATTCCAGGCTGGGAAGATGCTGAAAACGAAAAATAAGAAGTCTTATTGTGCAAATTATACAAGTTTTTGTCGATTAATTTAGTAATTTAATAAGGTTTGTTCATTGTAATTTTTAAGATATTAAAGTAATATAGTACCTAACAAAGACAGATGTTCGCGCGAGACGAACACTTCGAAAGGGAATTAGAGTAAATATATAAGGAGAATTAATATGAGCGAAAGACTTAAAGTTGGTATTCTTGGTGGAACAGGAATGGTAGGACAGAGATTTATCTCATTACTTGAGAATCATCCATGGTTTGAGGTTACAACAATTGCAGCTAGCCCAAGAAGTGCAGGAAAGACATATGCAGAGGCTGTAGGTGATCGTTGGAAGATGGATACTCCAATGCCAGAGGCTGTTAAAAATATTGTTGTTATGAACGTTAATGAAGTTGAGAAGGTTGCAGCAGAGGTTGACTTCGTGTTCTCAGCAGTAGATATGTCTAAGGATGAAATTAAGGCTATCGAGGATGCTTATGCTAAGACAGAGACTCCTGTAGTGTCAAATAACAGTGCCCACAGATGGACACCAGATGTTCCAATGGTAGTGCCTGAAATCAATGCAGAACATATGGAAGTAATCAAATACCAGAAGGAGCGTCTTGGAACAACAAGAGGATTCGTTGCAGTTAAGCCTAACTGTTCAATTCAGTCATACGCTCCAGTACTTACAGCTTGGAAGGAGTTCGAGCCATACGAGGTAGTTGCTACAACATACCAGGCTATTTCAGGAGCTGGTAAGACATTTAAGGAATGGCCAGAGATGGTTGGAAATATCATCCCATACATCGGTGGAGAAGAAGAAAAGTCTGAGAAAGAGCCACTTCGTCTCTGGGGCCATGTTGATGATGAGAAGAAGCAGATTGTACCTGCTACATCACCAGTTATCACATGTCAGTGTATCCGCGTACCAGTATTAAACGGACATACAGCAGCTGTATTTGTTAAATTCAAGAAGAACCCTACAAAAGAGCAGCTTATAGAGGCTCTTAAGAACTTCAGTGGAGCACCACAGGAGCTTGGACTTCCAAGTGCACCAAAGCAGTTCATTCAGTATCTTGAGGAGGATAACCGTCCACAGGTAACAGAGGATGTTAACTACGAGAACGGAATGGGAGTTTCAATCGGACGTCTTAGAGAAGATACAGTTTATGATTGGAAGTTCGTTGGATTATC
>JAXJVZ010000285.1:0-4008 GCA_036308285.1 Agathobacter sp.
GACTCTGTAGCTGCTGCCTTCATAGCTGCATTGATTTCTTCCTTAGTTACAGACTTCTCAACTGTAGCTACAAGGATTGTTGTAGATCCTGTAGGTGTTGGTACACGCTGAGCAGATCCGATAAGCTTTCCGTTTAACTCTGGAATTACAAGACCGATAGCCTTAGCAGCTCCTGTTGAGTTAGGAACGATGTTTACAGCACCTGCACGTGAACGACGAAGGTCACCCTTTCTCTGTGGTCCATCAAGGATCATCTGATCTCCTGTGTAAGCATGGATTGTGCTCATGATACCAGACTTAATTCCAGCAAGGTCATTTAATGCCTTAGCCATTGGAGCTAAGCAGTTTGTTGTACATGAAGCTGCAGAGATAATTGTATCTTCTGGCTTAAGTGTTGTGTGGTTTACATTGTAAACGATTGTTGGAAGGTCGTTTCCTGCTGGTGCAGAGATAACTACCTTACGAGCTCCAGCGTTGATATGAGCCTGAGCCTTCTCTTTGCTTGTGTAGAATCCTGAACACTCAAGAACTACGTCTACATTAAGCTCTCCCCATGGGCAATTGTTTGCATCTGGGAATGCATAAATCTTAATTGTCTGTCCATCAACTGTGATAGAATCATCTGAAGCAGAAACTGTATCTGCTAAAGCATACTTACCCTGTGATGAATCATACTTTAATAAGTGTGCAAGCATCTTTGGGCTTGTTAAGTCATTGATTGCTACTACTTCGTATCCTTCTGCTCCAAACATCTGTCTGAATGCAAGACGACCAATACGACCAAATCCGTTGATTGCTACTCTTACTGCCATTTTAATTCCTCCTAGAATTGTAAATAAAAATATTGCAGAGACATATTTGTCTCTTAGCTTTTCTTATTGTAACCAATAATTTCCGAAAGTTCAAGTATTTTTATTGGCTTTGTTAATTTTTTCACTATATCTTTATTTTTATACATATTTTTGCTTTTTTTACTAAACTTACTTGCATTCATTCAAATTAGTAGTTAATATTTGGGTTGTGAAATTTTGGTTGTGACACTTGGGAATTATGAACTGCGCGGGGGCTGGTATATATAGGTTAAGACACGCTTTCGCTCGGACTCAACGTAGCGGTACTAAATTCGCGCACTGCTTTGCAGCACGCTCATTAAGTGCCGACGTTTCGTGACGTTCTTAACCTATATATACCAGCCCCCGCGCAGTTCATAATTCCCAAGTGGGGTACGTTTTCCCACGAAATAACAGTTTTATGTAAAATATAATAAAACATAGATTAAACTTGTAAAAAGACGATTTATATTTTGATAAGAAATACAATGTTATAAATTTATTATTAGAAAGGCGGTAAAATTTTATGCTTTGGGATCAGCATATGCATTGTAATTTTTCCGGGGATAGTACGGCTTCTCCGGAGTCTATGATAGATAAGGCGATTGAGCTAGGGCTTTCCGGAGTTTGTTTTACAGACCATCTGGATTTTGATTACAGGGAGGAGCCTGGACTTTTTGATTTGGAACTTGATAAATATTATGATAGCATCCAAAAACTTAAACAACAGTATTCTGATAGAATAAAAATTCATTATGGTATTGAACTCGGATTACAGCCTCATGTAGTCAAAGAAAATCTTGCAGTTACAGATAAATATCCTTTTGATTTTGTCATCGGTTCTTCACATGTTGTTCATCATATTGACCCTTATTACCCTGAATATTACAAAGGAAAAACTGAAGACGAAGCATACCTCGAATACTTTGAATCAATACTTGAGAATTTAAATACAGATGTGGACTTTGATGTATATGGACATATCGACTATGTTGTAAGATATGGTCCTAACAAAAATAAATTCTATTCCTATAAGAAATTTGCAGATATAATTGATGAGATTCTTAAGAAAATAATTTGCACCGGACATGGAATTGAAATTAATACTGCCGGATTTAAATATGGATTAGGACACCCTAATCCAACTGAAGATATTATAAAAAGATATAGTGAGTTAGGTGGTGAGATTATCACAATCGGTTCTGACGGGCATAAACCAGAGCACCTCGCATATGATTTTAATAAGATTCCAGCCCTTTTAAATTCATGCGGTTTTGATTATTATACTGTTTTTGAAGATAGAAAACCTGTTAATATATCTTTTCACATATAAATTCTTTTCAACTTTTCCAGCCTTCTACATCTCCTGTCGAAAAGCAAAAATTGATTCGACAGGAGTATGCTAAAGGCAGGTTAATGTTTCTTTTTTATGTTTTATAAATTCGAACACAGAAACCTTCTCCTGTATTTTAGTTCTGCATATTTATTAATCCGATTCATATAGATTACATCGAATGCTCCTCCAACAGCTCCTACTATGGGAATTCCCTGCAAAAATTTCATATATAGAAGTTCTTTTGACAAACACAAAGAAGCCTCTTCAATGCATGACTTCATTTCTCTTTGCTCTGCAAATTCATTATGTTCTATAAAATAATTAATTTCATCGTCAATTGCCTTCTGTTGTTCACCATAAGATAATGCCCCACAGAAAAGCAGAAGAATGAATCTTTTTTCCTGCTCATCTTCATATTTATATCCATTATGAAGTGCAATCTCATAAATACTTTTAAGCTGTAACCCAATGAACAAAACAATGTCAGGTATGCCAATACCCAGGAAACCTAAACCTATACCAGACGCACCGCTAACAATCAAATTTCTATTCGACGAACCTGCTGCATTTTTTGAAAAAACCCGCCACTCTTTCTTTGTATTCTTTCTCTTCGCAGCATACATATTTATGTCATAATCCTCTATAATCTGTTCTTTTTTATATGTTTTTTCTATGATGCCTGTTCCCTTTTCAAAGATTAGATTGAAAGCTTTCGCAAATGATTTTTCTAATGTTTCCTGCAATTTGTCAGGAACTTTGTCTTCAATCAACTGATTGATTTTACTATTGCTCTTATCACTATGCTTATTTAAAAATGCCTGTTCCTGTTTTTCCAATCTCTGTAATTCTTTTTCAACAGGATTTATTCGACTAACTTTCTTATTTATTATCACTTGAATCACAACTCTTTCCTAATACTATTTCTAATTATCTCTTGAACACTTTTCTGCATCAATTGCCAGGACAAACATAAGTGCATATATTGCATCATTCTCGTTTGTCACATCAATCACATACTGGTCTGTCATATGAAATAATTCTTTTGAAATCGATGCAACGATATTTCCCATTGCATCTCTTATCTCGTAATCCCACTCCCAGAAATCTCCGTCAATATGCCATCCGTTATAATCAATATCATACTTATTTGAAAATAAAGCAAATTCTTTTCTTATACAACCTAAATATCTTTCTCCCAAATACACTTCAAATTTAGGCAGAAATGTCAGAATCTGTTCTTTTACGGTTCCAACTTCATTTCCATATGTGTCAAATATCTTCAGACAATGTCCCCACGCAAGCTGCCCTTTTACGACAAACAATGTATTCCCTTGTTCATCGTATATATCATAACTGTCAAACCACGAAAAGAATTTCTGTTTAAAATACATTCTCATATTATTATTCTCCCTTATCCAAAAACTCTACAGCATTATCTTCTACACTGCCCATATAAAAAATGGGAGTATTCTACATATTAGATACAAATATCTATATATGCAAATTATATACGTGTATTTTCTATTTATATATGGCTTTATTACCAAAATAAACCCACATATTTTGCATAATCTCAGTATAAAGAGCACTAACATTTTAAGAACGCTCCATCGTTCTTGCTGCGAAATGCGCGTCAACTTTACTGACATCTTCCTCTCCGCATTCCTGCAATCCGCCGGAGGCTTTTATCTCAGTTGGAGATTGAGACTCACCACTGAGAGAAATTACAATTATACTCACCACTTATAGAAGTGGGAGTCTTCTCCAACTAGTACAACTGTTTCTTAATAACTGGACTTTATGCGCTGAATATTTTTATGAGAGTGCTACTCAAAAAACGTA
>JAXJVZ010000286.1:0-4326 GCA_036308285.1 Agathobacter sp.
AAGTCCATTACCTGTTCTTGCATACACAAGCACATCCGGATGATTTGCCATGGTTGAATGAAGCTTTATCATTTTAGCCCACAGCAGAGAGTCCTCCATCAGCAGACAATGTTCATAATTTCCCGCCGCAAGAACACTTGCCTTCTTATACATAACAGTCATGTGATTAAAGGCATCGCGTTTTCTCTGGTACCTGTATATATCCTTTTGTTCTGTTGGAACAACTCTTCTTCCTGTTACATTACTTATATTATCACTGAATTCTTCAATCTGACCTCCGGCAAGCTCAAGCTTGGGATTCTCTTCAAACATCTTAAGCTGTTTTTCAAATCTGTCTTTTACACAGATATCATCTGTATCCATTCTTGCGATAAGTTCATATTTACAGGCTTTTAAGCCTTTTGCAAGCGATAGTCCAAGACCAAGGTTTTCTTCATTAACAATTATTTTAAAAACTTCTCCCAATCGGGATTTATACCTTTCAATCTCAGAATACAGCTCATCAGTAAGCTTTCCATCTTCAACAAGGACTATCTCAGCCGGTTTTACTGTCTGCTGCAATATACTTTCCATACACTCGCGAAGATTTTCCGGCTTTTCCTTGTAATATATGGACATTAAAACACTAAAATTTTTTATCATTTAACCACTCCAAGTACAGTATCTATGCAAATCTTTATATCCTTCAAAAATGAAAACTCTCTCAAATATCTAAGATTATACTTCATTTTTCCAGGAAGAACCTCATGCACATAGGTATAGTCAACATCCTCTGCATTTTCAAGAAGCTTGTCCTCATCCTTGTACTCGATGCTTGCAGTACTTGTTATTCCTGCAGGCATAAGTAAAGTAGCCATCATTGCCGGAGTGTACTCCTTAACATACTTTTCGACCTCTGGTCTCGTTCCCACGAAAGTCATGTCACCGGATAGCACATTAAGAAGCTGTGGAAGCTCATCAAGACGGTATTTTCTAATAATTCTTCCAACCTTCGTGATTCTTGCATCTCCCCCTACAGTAACTGCCGAACCAAGCTTTGGGGCATCGTTTACCATAGTTCTGAATTTAAAAATTCTAAACTTCTTACCATACTGGGTAATTCTCTCCTGCCTGAAAAACACAGGCCCTTTGCTGTCTGCTTTTATCCATATGGCAAGAATAAGCATTACCGGCCATAGAATAAGAAGCATGATTATTGACATTATTATGTCGAAAATCCGCTTAAATCTCAGGCTTTTTTTCTTTTGAGATAAAATTTTATAGTATCGTTTTACTTTATCATTTTGCATGTAATCCGGGAGTTCTTCCCACTTTTTCAATTCCATACCTGTTTATTTACCTTTTTATTACTTTTTATACCAATTTTTGTTATTACTACAGTTAACAGCCGGACACTATTATCTGCCACTATTCTTCTCTATTCAGCCACCCTTACATCCGCAAAATGTCTGTGAAATTCTTAATAATATAATCCACGTCTTCATCGGACAGCTTTGTATTAAGCGGAAGTGTTATCTCACACTCATACTGCTTAAATGCATTAGGATAATCTGCAATATCAAAGCCAAGTTCCCTGTATGCTGTCATCATCGGAAGTGGCTTGTAGTGTACATTTGTCGCAATCCCCTGCTCTGCCATTTTAACAATCAGTTCATTTCTCTTTGCTTCATCAATTCCCACAACTCTTAGCAGATACAAATGCCCACTTGATGTATGTCTGTCATTATAATGGTCTAACACATCACAGCCTAGCGGCTTAAATGCAGCATCATATTTCTCTATTATTTCTCTTCTTCTTGAAAGAAGTGCCGGATAACGTTCAAACTGAACGAGTCCGATTGCTGCCATTATATCTGTCATATTGCATTTATATGCAGGAGATACAATATCGTATTCCCATGATCCAAGCTGGTTTTTCGTAAGTGCATCCTTTGACTGACCATGTAAGGAAAGGAGCATAAACTGGTGGTATATATCCTCATCATCCATTCCATCAATAGGACGCCATGTAAGTGCTCCACCTTCTGCAGTTGTAAGATTTTTTACCGCATGGAAGGAAAAGCTTGTAAAATCAGCAATGTTTCCTGCCATTTTAACCTGACCGTCAATATTTGCTGATGCTCCAAACCCATGTGCACAGTCAGCTACAACAATTATTCTTCCAAATCTTTTCTGCACGTCATTACGAGGATTAAATAGAGACTTCTTTTCTTCTACTATTTTATAAATTGTTTGGTAATCACATGGCACTCCACCAATATCTACCGGAATAATAACCTTAGTATTCTCTGTTATGGCAGCTTTTAAACTATCCATATCAAATTCATACGAGTCCTTGGATGTATCTACCAGCTTAAGGCTTGCTCCAACATGAATAACAGGACTTGCCGATGCTGTATACGTGTAGGCACTTGTTATTACTTCATCCCCGGGTCCTATACCCAGGAATCTTAGTACAGACTCAAGACAGGCTGTTGCCGAGCTAAGACATACAGCTTTATTTACTCCTGTATAATCTGCAATTTTCTGTTCAAAAAGTTTTGTCTTTGGTCCTGTTGTAATCCAGCCGCTTCTAAGACATTCTGCAACAAGATTAATCTCGTCTTCAGTTATGTCAGGTGGCGAAAATGATATATTTCTCTTCTCCATATTATGCTCCAATACTATTAAATAAATTTTTAATTTTATAACTCAGGATGATATGTCTTTACAATGTCCGCAACAATCTGTTTAATATCTGACCTTTCTGCCTTGCACGCCTTTTCCAATTCTGATAGCTGCTTTGCAAATAGTTCATCATCCATCTCTATCGGTTGGCCTATATGAATAAGCTTATTAGGAGTCTCTTTTAATCCTTCCTCACTCATAAGCATCTCTTCATATAATTTTTCTCCTGGTCTGAGACCTGTGTACTTTATTTTAATATCAACATCAGGCTCATATCCGGATAAACGAATTAAGTTTCTTGCCATATCAACAATCTTAACAGGGTCTCCCATGTCGAGAACGAAGATTTCTCCTCCCTTTGCATAAAGTCCAGCCTGAAGAACAAGTGCTACAGCCTCAGGAATTGTCATGAAATATCTTATTATTCTAGGATCCGTAACCGTCACAGGACCACCCTCTTCAATCTGCTTTTTGAAAAGAGGGATAACACTTCCGTTACTTCCAAGTACATTTCCAAATCTAACAGCAACAAAATCCGTATCTGTATTACGATTCATCATCTGAATTATCATCTCACACAAACGTTTTGAGGCACCCATGATATTTGTTGGATTGACAGCCTTGTCCGTTGAAATAAGGACAAACTTCTTAACTCCAAATTCTGCTGCAGCTTTCGAAAGCTTGTAGGTTCCAAAAACATTGTTTTTTATTGCTTCATTTGGACTTTCTTCCATTAACGGAACATGCTTATGTGCCGCTGCGTGATAGATGACATCTGGCTTGTATTCCTTAAAAATACTCTCCAGCCTGTTTGTATTTCTCACAGAACCAATCAATGTTTCAAAATGAACATTTGGATATTTCCTTCTCAATTCCTGCTGAATCTCGTAGGCATTATTCTCATAAATATCAAATATAAGAAGCTTCTTAGGATTCTCTCTTGCAATCTGACGACAAAGTTCTGAACCAATTGAACCTCCACCTCCTGTAACCATGATGACCTTTCCTTCAAGGAATGAGTGAATCTGATCGTTATCTACAACAACCTCATCTCTTCCCAAAAGGTCTTCAATACTTACTGGTCTAAGATTAGATACAGACACCTTTCCATCTACCATCTGGTATATTCCTGGGATAACCTGTACCTGACAGCCTGTATCCTTACAGATATTAAGAATTTCTTTTCTGTCTTTTCCTGCTGTTGTCGGCACTGCATAAATTATCTTATTAATGTTATATTTAACGACCATTTCAGGAATATCATGTCTGTTACCCACAATTGGTATTCCGTCCAGGAATCGACCTTTTTTTGCCGGATTATCATCAATAATACAGCATGCTTTTGCAGACAGGTGTGAACTCATAATAAGCTCTCTTATAAGAAGCTGTCCTGCATTACCCGCACCGATAACCATAACTCTTTCCTCTGCATAGCTGTTGCTCTTCTGCTCGAACATTTTCTGACCTGTTCTAATAAGTCTGTATGCAAAACGGCTGGCTGTAGTAAGTGCAAAGCTTATCATAAGACCAATTATCCAGAATGCATATGGCATCTTAATCTCCAGCTTCCACTGAAAAAGACAGGCAACCGGAATCAATACCAGATAAGAAATTATTATTCTAAGAAACTCACTTATACTTGCAAATCTCCATATACTG
>JAXJVZ010000287.1:0-3133 GCA_036308285.1 Agathobacter sp.
GGTGGTGCTAAGGTTAACGTAGCAATGTTCCAGGTTGCTCCTATGGATGCACATGGATTTTTCAATTTTGGACCTAACGCTTCCCACCTTGGTGCTATCTGCGAAATGGCAGAGCACATTATTGTTGAGGTAAATGAGAACATGCCTCGTTGTCTTGGTGGTACAGAGACCGGAGTTCATATTTCTAAGGTTACAAGCATTGTTGAGGGAGAAAACCCTGCAATCGCTGAGCTCGGTGGTGGCGGTGCTGCTACAGATGTTGACAAGAAGGTTGCACAGCTTATCGTAGACCAGATTCCTAATGGTGCATGTCTCCAGCTCGGAATCGGTGGTATGCCAAACGCTGTTGGTTCTCTTATCGCTGAGTCTGACCTTAAAGATCTCGGTGTTCATACAGAGATGTACGTTGATGCATTCGTAGACATCGCAAAGGCTGGAAAGATTACAGGTGCCAACAAGTCAATCGACCGTTACCGTCAGGTATACGGCTTCGGAGCAGGTACAAAGAAAATGTACGACTACATGGATGAGAATCCAGAGTTAATGAGTGCTCCGGTAAGCTATACAAATGATATCCGTCAGGTATCAGCACTTGATAACTTTATTTCAATTAACAACTGTGTTGATGTCGACCTTTTCGGACAGATTAGCTCAGAGTCATCAGGAATCAAGCATATCAGTGGTGCAGGCGGACAGCTTGACTTCGTACTTGGCGCTTACCTTTCTAAAGGTGGAAAGAGCTTTATCTGCTGTTCATCAACTTTTACTGATAAGAACGGAACAATGCATTCAAGAATTCGTCCAACACTTGCAGAGGGTTCAATCGTAACTGATACTCGTGCCAACACACACTTTATTGTAACTGAGTACGGTATGGTTAATGTTAAGGGACTTTCAACATGGGAGAAGGCTGAGGCTATTATCTCCATTGCACATCCAGACTTCCGTGATGAGCTTATTAAGGAAGCAGAGGCTATGAATATCTGGAGACGTTCAAATCGTTAATAATTCTTTAATCAACAACTTATAGTACTTTTTATATACAAAAGCCGTCAAAAAACTTCCATTTTTGGCGGTTTTTGTTATTATTTATCTAGTACTTATTCATTATTTCCAAAAATACATTAAATCTTAAGAATTTTTTATAAAAGTTTGCACTTGTATTTACCTATAAATTTGACTATATTAACGTTAGCTTATAGGAGGTAACTATGAAGAAAATATTAGGTTTTATCAAAGATAAGTGTTTTACAAAGAGAAATATTGAGCATTCAGAAAAGTATTATAAAAGAATCGCATTTTTAAATAAATATTCGTTATTCTTTCACGCGATAATTGCTCTCGCAATAGTATTTATTGTTGAGCTGATTTCGAGAAGAAATTTTATATCAGCATGTGCCTTTGTCGGAACACACACACTTGCATATTTCTATAATGCATTTTTAGTTTTTGCTTCATTTACTTTAGTATATTTGTTCAAACGCAGAGCATTCGTCAGAGTAATACTTACCGGATTCTGGACAGTACTTGGAATTATTAACGGTTGTATACTTTCGAATCGTGTTACACCATTCGGATATACAGACCTTAAATGTATTCCAGAGCTTTTTGCAATGAATAACACAAACTACTTTACAGCAGAGCAGGCTACTATCGTGGTATTAGGACTTGGAACTTTTGTATTCTTCTGTGCAGTACTTTTTATAAAAGGACCTCGTTATCAGGGTAAGCGCCGTCCATTAGCAGTACCATTTGCAATTGCAGCTGTATTTTTTGCCGGAATTCCAATGGCAACAGACGCTGCTAAATCTACTAATGTTGTAGCTTCTTATTATGCAAATATTGCCCAGGGCTATCAGGATTATGGTTTTGTTTATTCCTTCTCTTCAAGCGTTGTAGACAGAGGAATGAAAAAGCCTGAAAATTATACAGAAGAATCTGTAAATGCTATCGAAGCTTCTGTTGCTGAAAACAAAAATGAAACAACAGTTGACGGAACAACAGGACCAAACGTTATCTGTATTCTTCTTGAGTCAGTATGTGATCCTGAAGATATAAAGTTCCTCCAGACAAATGAAGACCCAATTCCTACTCTTCATTATTTAGAGGATAATTTTACAAGTGGTTATTGTACAGTTCCTGTAGTTGGTGCCGGAACAGCAAATACAGAGTTTGAAGTTCTTACCGGAATGAGCATGCAGTACTTCGGTACAGGCGAGTATCCATACAAGACTATCCTTAAACAGACAGACTGTGAAAGTACAGCTTCTGTTCTTAATTCTCTTGGATATTCAACACATGTTGTTCATAATAATGGTGGTAACTTCTACAGCAGAGCTAATGCTTTCTCAATGTTCGGATTCGATACATTTACAAGCAAGGAGCTCATGAATATCACAGAATATACTCCTAACGGAAGTTGGGCTACAGATGATATTCTTGTTAACGAGACTATTAAAGCACTTGATTCTACTAAAGATCAGGCAGATTTTGTTTATACAATTACAGTTGGAACACATGGTGATTATCCAACTGAGCCAGTTATTGAGAATCCTCAGATTTCGGTTTCAGGATGTAAAGATGAGGCAACAACTAACCAGTGGACATATTATGTGAACCAGCTTAAAGAATGTGACAATTTCGTAGCTTCACTTATCGAAGAGCTTTCAAAGCGTGATGAGGAAACAATTGTTGTAATGTTTGGTGATCATCTTCCTACAATGGGACTTACAGATGATGACATGGTTTCAAACAGTATTTATAATACTAAATACTTTACCTGGAACAACTTTGGGCTTGCAAAGGAAGATGCAGACCTTTATTCATACCAATTACTTGCTTCTGCAACAGATAAAATTGGTATCCATGAGGGAACAATCCTCTCTTATCATCAGACAATGGCTGCTTCAGAGGATAATGCAGCTTACTTAGCCGGACTTGAAAATTTACAGTACGACCTTCTCTACGGAGAACGTTACAGCTATAACGGAGAGGACCTTTACCCAGCATCAGACCTTATAATGGGAATTGATGAGGTCACTCTTTCAAAAACAAGCTTGTCTGCAGATAATAAGACAGTAAACATTTATGGTAATAACTTTACAAACTGGAGCAGAGTTTTCATAAATGGCGA
>JAXJVZ010000288.1:0-21977 GCA_036308285.1 Agathobacter sp.
CAACCTACCTGAAAACCAATTTCTTTTAAATTGTAGAGACACTCTTTTCTAGTTGAAAGAGACATCTCCTGTGGGTGCAGGCTCTTATAATGTTCCTCATTAGCAGTCTCGTGTCTAAGCAGGTACCTGTCAGCTCCCGCATCAAAAAATCGCTTATAGCTCTCTTTTGATTTCTCTCCTATGGACAAAGTTACTGCACAGTCAGGATACCTGGTTTTAATATTTCTAATCAGCTGACAAACTCTGTCATCTGTATAATAAGGATCCTCTCCTCCCTGTAACACAAAGGTCCTGAAACCTAATTCATACCCATTTTTGCAACAATCCAGAATCTGTTCATCCGTAAGACGATATCTGGACACATTACGATTACTATGCCTAATTCCACAATACAGACAATCATTCTTACAATAATTTGTAAACTCAATAAGTCCTCTTATATAAACATCCTTACCATAAATCTTATCTGCCACCTCTCTGGCCTTACTGTGAAGATACTTAATTCCTTCCACATCCTCAGAAGTAAGCAGACTCTCCAACTGTTCATATGTTATATCACAATTGTTTTCAATATCATCAACTATATCTCTAATCTCTATCACTTCATCTCCTACTCTCTCAAACCCACTCTAACTTCATAATCGCATTATAGCGCATAATCATGCTGTGACATTTTCTTCACAAAAAACTTGTTACTACTCCCGCGCCCCCTCCACAAAACGCAATCCCCTTCTGCGCCCCTTAACGTATATCTCGGCCATGAGGAGTGCAGGAGAGTGTATACATATATGAGGTTAGACCGTTGAGTCAATGTCGGTACTTAATGAGCGCAATGCCAGAGGCGTTGTGCGAATTTAGTTCCGCTACATTGGCTCCCGAGCGAGAGCGCGTCTAACCTCATATATGTATACACTATCCTGCACTCCTCATGGCCGAGCCAATAAGTAACGCCCCCTGTTGATTCAACACAAAAAGGAGAGCCAATCTGAAAATAGATATAGCTCTCCCGTAATTCAAAAAGTTTTAAAATTCTGTATAGTTTGCTATATCTTTCACCTCAACCGAAGTTTTGGTGTCAGAAATTACTTTAATTATATAACCGCATATAACAAAAGTAAAGCTACCAAAAATAGTAAATTATACAAAGTAAAACATTTAAAATATTCACCTTTTTTCGCATAATTAAGACGTGCATACTGCTTATATGAAATAAGACTTGCCATCGAAGCAATAATAGTTCCAAGTCCGCCAAAATTCACTCCCAATATCAGCTTATTAACATCATCTGTAAATCCGGACAACAAGAGTGCAGCAGGAACATTACTGATAAACTGACTTGCAACGATTGAAGTTGCAATTTCATTTCCGGCAACAAGACTTTTAAGTGTCTCCTCCACAACAGGAATGCTTCCAACATTTCCAATAAATATAAAAAATCCAACGAAAGTGAATAATAATGCATAATCTACAGACACAAGAATTTTTCTATATAAAATTAGTGTTGTACCAAGCACTAAAAAAACTAATGCAATATATGGAATGACTCTCAAAACCACACCAAATGCAACCAGAAACAAAGATATATATATTACTATGATATGTGGTTTTGCCTGCAATTTTGGCCTTCCTAACTCATTTACAGTTCTATCTTTTCTGCCTTTTAAAAATAGAACTAAGGCAAGCAAAAGCACCACAGAAGACACCGAATACGGCAGAAGCAATTTTATAAAATCCAGCAGACTCATATCTGTAAGTCCATATAAATACAAATTCTGTGGATTACCAATTGGTGTCAGCATACTCCCCAGATTTGCCGCAATAGTCTGTAACACAACAACAGGTATCAGCATATCTCTTCTGTCACATTTTTCCAGCATCATTATTGAAAAAGGAACAAAGGTTATTAACGCCACATCATTTGTTATAAACATGCTTGTAAAAAAACATATGAAAACAAGCACTATCACAAGCTGCCATATCTTCTTTGTCATACCAAGAAGATTCATTCCTATATATTCAAAAAGTCCAATACACTTCATGACTTCCATGATTATCATCAGACTCCATAATATTCCAAGAGTTCTAAAATCTATATAATCAACATACTTTAATGAAGGATGTACCACAAATGCTGAACCTATGGCAAGTATCCATGAGGCAGTCAGAACCGCATCCTTTTTCACTAAACGTATAATTTTACTTAGCATTTTCCCACCTTATATACCAAAAATTATCTAAAGAACAATCAGAGATAAATACAGCCCGTCACATATGTGACGGGCCCCCGTTCTAGCACAATATAAATATAAAATATTAAAGATTTAACTTTAACTGTGAAGACTCTTCCTTCTTAGAAGCTGTCTTTGTTGCAGTAGCCTTAGCTGGCTCCTCTTTCTTTGCAGCAGCCTTCTTTGTTGTAGCCTTCTTTGTTGTAGCAGCTTTCTTTGTTGTAGCAGCCTTCTTTGTTGTAGCAGCCTTAGCTGGCTCCTCCTTCTTTGCTGTTGTCTTTGCAACAGCCTTCTTTACCTCAGCCTTCTTGATTTCTCCAAGTAAAGCAGCCTTCCCGTAATTACCAACTACCTGAACCTGCTCTAATGCATATGTATCAGCAACTGAAACCTTACCTTCTACCATATCTACTACAGCATTAGCTGGAGCGATAACTACAGCATCATGATCATAGTACTCAAATGGTGCAACTGCAACCTTACCTTCAAACACTTCTACGTAGAAAGCACCTTCGCCCTCACCGTAAACATTGAACTGAACTGCAACATGCTCATTGATTCCTGTTGCATCTGCATTGTCATATGCTTTATTTACTTTCTCTACTAATTCTTCGTATGTCATTGATCTTTACCTCATTCTTATTTATAGCTATTTTGTTACAAACGTATTTGTATCACAAAATAAATATTTTGTAAACATTATTTGCGAAAAAAACCTCTATTTTAAGCCGTTTTAAGCCGTTTTTATTACTAAAGTCCCATGTTTTTAAAGCAATCTTCAAGTGTCATCTGACTGGCATTTTTTGTCAGTCTGTCATATTCCTCTCTTTCAGATTGACTTAATTCCCTCACACTTGGCTCTGAAAAAATATTCATATTTTCATCAAACCGAAGCTGATGTGCCACTCCGATTTCTTCCACTTTTTTTATTCCAACGTCATATAGAGGTATGACATTTATGACTGGTTCTTCATACGGATGAACCTTCTTAATGTAATATAAAATCTCCTCAAGGCAATCCGCCCTGCAAGTCACTTCTACCTTATATTCACTCTCCTCACATAACACTCCTACCTCACCAATGTAGGGAGTCGCGCCTTCCAAAGGACGCCAGACACTTGTGACCTTACTATATGAAAGACAACTGTCATATTTTCCTATATGTCCGGCATCAGCCTCCTGCAGGGTTTTCTGTAAAATCTCAAAATGTGATTCCGGCACAAATATCTCAAGCTTATAAAAATTGTATTGCATATTCTCCAAATATTTCTCCCTCTATGGAATAGATATTTTTTAATAGTATCTTATCTTCAACTACCTGAAGATACATATCCGTATAATTTATTTTTACGGCTATTCCCGTCTTCTTTACATATTCACCTTTTTCATCATGATTTCTGTCCTCATCATAATTTCCGTTCTCATCATGATTTCTGTCCTCATCACGGTAGGTCAATTGTTTATTATCATTGGTTCTTGCATCGTATAGTTTCGAATTCTTATTCTCTTCCACAAAATATATTACGGTAATTATAGGATTATTTCCATAATTAATTTCTTTTTCTAATATTCCAAGGCGAAAATCAAGTTCTTCCTTCATGTCTTCTGACAACTCACAGCGGGCAACCGTTACTTTTTGTCTTTCCTCAATAGCCTCCTCATAACCCTTAAGCGCTGCAAATGGAAGAAAAATTTTAGCCCTGTCCTGCATTGTCATCTGCCCTGGTCTTCCTTGCATCGGCCACTCAATATCAATAATATCGTCGTATTTACCCATAAAAATCTCCTATGCCCTATGTCCGCCAATCTGTCTGTTTCTGTCAATTGTAGTGGCACCCTCTTCAAGATTTGTTCCTTTAAGGATTGCATTCTTGCCAAACTTTTTCTGAATAGAAAGCATAGCCTTTTGCATTTTCTTCTCCCTCATAAGTTCGGCCGGATCAGTAAATAAATCATACTGCATATATGCCTCATCTACGACATTGTTAGCACTCATAGTAATCCTTCTTACCATGAGATTTTTATCTGTAATTTTATCAAAAAGATTAACAACACCCTCTACAATTTTTTTAGTCGATGAAGTATGACTTCCAAAATCCGCTGTACCGTGTGCAGATTTTGGAACAGCTCTGCCATAGCGGTCAACCTTAACCTCTCCAATATAACTTCCATTATCGACATTGCCTCTGTCATATCCAACTGTAACGGTAACTGAGTCGGTTGCAAGCCCTTTATCCACCAAATCTAATACCAGCGTCTCAGCCATCTCTCTTATTACTATTCTGGTCCTGTCATAATCGTACGGATTGTGAAGCACCTGCCCCGAACTTATACTGTTTTTCTTGGGCCTATATGCCTTTATGTCCTTTATTGTACACGGCTCATAGCCCCATGCATGGTCAATAATAATCTCCGCATCAATTCCAAAAATCTTATATAACCATTTTTCCCCGTCTATGGAAGCCCTTGCAATATCACCCATGGTAAACATTCCATTCTGCTCAAGTCTCTTTGTAATTCCCGGACCGGTTCTCCAAAAATCAGTAAGCGGCCTGTGGTTCCAAAGCTTTCTTCTGTAATCCATAACACTAAGTTCAGCAACCCTCACTCCATACTCATCGGACGGAATATGTTTTGCAACAATATCCATTGCAACCTTGCACAAAAACAGATTGGGGGCAATTCCTGCCGTTGCAGTTATTCCAGTTGTCTCGTACACATCGCGGACAACCTTTCTTGCAAGCTCTGACGCAGACATTTTATACATTCCAATATAATTTGTGGCATCTATGAAAACCTCATCTATGCTGTATACCTGAATATCATCCTTGCTAAAGTACTTAAGATATACACTGTAAATGTCAGCAGAATACTTTATATATAATGCCATTCTTGGCACCGCTGTTATATATTCAATATCCTCGCCTGTAGTATTCTTTATCTCCTTTACCTTCTGTTCTACCTCAAAAAGGCGGCTTCGTCCTGATAAACCATACTCTTTAAGAGCAGGTGTTACTGCAAGGCATATTGTTTTCTCAGTTCTTTCCGGATCTGCCACCACCAGTTTTGTTGTCAGTGGGTCAAGTTCTCGCTCCACACATTCAACTGATGCATAGAAAGACTTTAAATCGATTGCAATGTATATTTTTTCCAACATTCAAACTCCAAAATATCTCGTTATAAAAATGCGTATCAAAATCAAAATGGGCAGAAAACACTGCCCATTTATTGTATATTATTTAACTGTTTTTATTATTGTATTCTTTACCAGCAAAGAACTTCATATCCATCTTCAGTTACAAGAACCTGAATTTCCCACTGCGCTGAAGGAAGTCCGTCCTGAGTATATACCTCCCAGTCGTTCTCATCATCTATATAGATATCCGCCTTGCCCATATTAACCATTGGCTCAATTGTAAAAACCATACCTGGAGCCATTACCATGTCGGTTCCTCTCTTGGTATTATATCCAACCCATGGATCCTCATGGAATGCCAGTCCGATTCCGTGTCCTCCGATTTCGCGAACTACCGTGTAACCATTTGCATATGCATGGTCATGCACTGCCTGACCCATATCTCCGAGAAATCCCCATGGCTTAACCTCTGCAAGACCTTTTTCAACACATTCCTTTGTAACATCTACAAGCTTCTTTTTCTCCGGGCTTACATTCCCAATGCAGAACATTCTTGAGGAATCAGAAAAATAACCATTTAATATAGTGGAACAGTCAACATTTACGATATCGCCATCCTTTAGGAATACATCCTCCTTTGGAAAACCATGGCATACCTGATCATTAACTGATACACAGACACTGTATGGATACCCTTCGTAATTAAGAGGTGCCGGAATTCCGCCCATCTGTGTGGTCATATCATATACAATCTTATCTATCTCAGCAAGAGACATTCCTTCATGAATGTTCTCCTCAAGATAATCCAGAATAGCTATATTAATCTTGGCACTTGCTTTGATTCCTTCTATCTGCTCCGGAGTTTTAATAATATTATGTGACGGCACCTTATGATGCTCCGCTCTTAATTTATCGAGCTTATCATCAAAGCCTGCATGACACACCTTGTATTTTCTTCCACTTCCACACCAGCATGGATCATTTCTTCCAATTTTATTTGCCATATCTGTCTTCTTTCTAGTGTTCTAAAGTTATATTGCCAAAATCTAATCGCTCAAGAACCTCTTTATTTATTTTATAATCAGTATCAGCTAAAAGTGCCTTGTATCCTTCTGCTGAAAAATCATAATCACTTATTTCTTTGCCATTAAGCTCTGCATATACCTCCTGATATTTCTGAGCTAAGGCAGCCTTTTCCATTGATGAGCATATCACTTCTTCGTCCACACCAAGCTTTTCAAGTCCACCATAATCACTTATATCTGACAAAAAATCCTGTTGACTATTGATAAGGAATTGCATTTCTTCATCATCCAATTCTACCCCATCTTCCAATGCCATATCATAAAATATCCTGTCATGTATGGCCATATCAACTGCACTATTTCTTGCCGCAATTCGAACAAACTCGCCATCTATATGCAGGTTCCAGTATTTTGAAGTGTTTCCAGGCTCATATACATAGGCCTGCTCCTCAACATTCATTTCCTCATAAGCCACATAAAAAGCGAAATCTTTAAGAGTTATAGCCTGATCATCCACATATGCTACAACCTCATCAAGTGCCTCAGGGTAATTAATATCCTGTCTTCTCTGCCCTACATTATATGCATAGACGCCTGTGATTATTGTTAGTATCCCTAATACAATTGTCAGTCCAAATCTTTTTTTCTTAACAATAGCCATTTAAATATATCTTCTTATTCCTGTAATTGTATGACACTGAATTGATCTGTATGCTGTAATACCAGCCTTAGTTGACTGAGCCTCAACAATACAGCCATTTCCAATGTAAATCGCAACATGACCTGGATATACAACTACGTCACCGGCCTGCGCATTTGCCAAGGCAACCTTATTTCCCTGATTCAGGAATGCCTGCGAATATCTAGGTGTGGAAATTCCAAAATGAGCATAAACAAGGTGTACAAAACCTGAACAGTCAGCCCCCTGTGTAAGACTGTTTCCTCCCCATACATATGGGTTGCCTACAAACTGAAGCGCATAGGCAACTATGGCCTCACCCGATACATCTGTTACAGGAGCCGGATTGTTAGAAGGGTCGCTAAGTGCAGCCTCACTCTTACCACCGTTTGTACCACCACCATTATATGTATTGGCGGCTGCCGCTGCTGCCGCTGCCTCCTGTGCTCTGATTATTGCAGCCTGCTCACTGATAACCTTTTCAAACTCTTCTGCCTGTTGCTGTGCCTGGGCAATCTGTGATGAATACTGGTCTGCCTGTCCCTCGAGTTCAATAATCTTAGCCTCAAGTGTTGCCTGCTGGCTCTCATACTTATCCTGGAGTGCTATAAGCTCATTCATCTCATCTGCAAGCTTGGCAGAAAGTTCCTCTACCTGTGCCACTGCATCCTGATACTCTGTCATGAGCTGTCTGTCAGATTTATAAATATCAGATACATACTCTATTCTGTTGAGCAAATCTGCAATTCCCTCGGATTCAACAATTGCAGTCCATACAGAATCACTTGTACTGTTCTCATACATGAACTTAATACGAAGCTTCATTGCATCATACTGATTCTGCTCAACAATCTTTGCTGCTTCTAAATCCCTGCTGCACTGGTCTATTTCATCCTGTTTATTAGATATATCATTCTTAAGCTTGTCCTGTGCATCAAGAAGATCCTCTAATTCCTTACCTTTTGCATCGATGTTCTGCTTAATCTGGGCAGCATCATCCTCAAGCTTATCTATCTCACTATTGACCTTATTAAGATCCTCTTCTGCTTTCTTCTTCTTCTCTTTTGCAGTTGTAGCCAATACCTTAATTGTTCCAAATAATTGTGAAGTCCCTCCGACTCCGTCTATGAGAGGCACTGAAAGTACCATTGTAAAAATTAAAAGGCAGCTAATTAGTCTTTTATATCTTTTTCTCATGAAAACCTCCGTATAAAATTAACGACATACTTGTATATAGTTTGACATAAATTTTTTCTTTTTTCAAGCAAATTAACCATATTGGATAGATTTACCTTAAATTTAATAATTATTTTATAATCGCATTTCAGCAAAATATTTTGCCATAAAAAGGCAGCACCATAAAACGTGCTGCCCAAATCTGTATACAAATCTATTTATCATGTTCAAGAGAATAGTAGACCATAATCTCAACCGATTCTAATTCACCCTCGTCATTTTCTCTTGCTATTATCCATCCTTCTTCCGTATCCCATGTCGTACTATACGAGCTGGTACTCTGCGGTGTTCCAAGCACATCTGTAAAGTCATCAATATCAGAGTCCTCATCGAGTTCATCCAGATATTCGAACTCCGCAATCTTATCACCGTGATAATCACGGACTCTGAGTTCGACGCCTTCCACCATACATTCTCTTAATGGAAGGGCCTCATCCGTCTTGTTATAAACAGTAAGATAACCTAAATCCGTATCCTTTGAACGAAATGAAATACACTTGGATTCATCCGCATTTATTATATAATCACTTGGACTTTCATACAGGGTAAAATCCCAGTTATCCTCCAGATAACCATATTCACATGGAAATGTAATCTCCGCTCCGTCAAAGTTAAAAGAATACAAGCCTTCGCGGTACTCAACTTCCTCCGCTTCTTCATTGTACTGATAGTCACTATCATAATCGTAGTCATCATAGTCATTCGAATAGTTCTCTTTTATACCTATTCCCATAACCAAAACTCCGAAAATAGCCAGAAAAGCTATTGCTGCAATACCGGTTTCTGCAAATACCTTCCCTGTTTTTTTGAAAAAATGAGATTTCTTTTTTTCAGGCTGAATGTTTCTATACTGATCATATTTTCCATACTGACCATACCCGGAATAATCTCCATAAGGATTAAAGCCACCATATGGATTGTAATAATCCGAATCCCCTTTACCGTCAGCCGGACCAAATTGCGATGCATCATAATAATCCTTCTGCGGATCAGGCTGATTATAATTATCTTCCTCAAACTGTTGTTTATCCATAAAAAACTCCTTAGTATTCTATACTTTTCTGATATTAGCACCTGACTGGCGATTTTACAATCATTATTTTATCTCCCGGAACCACCTCATCGTTCTCTAAATCATTGATTTCCATTATGTTTTTCACTGTGGTCTTATACTTCTTTGCAATGTCCCAGAGCCGTTCTTTTTCCGTCACTATATAGCCTGTCATTCCCGGAAGTTTTTCTTCATCTCCATCTGTATCAACCATATTAATTGATTTAATTACATTTATCTCTTCTGCATGTAAAGCAAAAAGCATTATATTTATTACTGCTTTTATTTCAAACTCCATATTATCAAGCAGATTAACCTGTAGCATCTCAACTGATGACGAGAGCTCATAGCTGCAATCCTCTAAAATCCCCGGCGCTTCAATAAGCTGGGAAAAAGGCAGCTGGTCAGTTCTATGAACCAAAGGAAATCCGTCATCACTTGTTATATATAAGGTTTCCACGTTAATGACACCGGATACCTCCACCCCTCTTTCTGCCGGAGTTTTGCGCTCTATCATCACCTGGCTTTTACAACTGCATATCTGCATTATTTTTTCTTCACCAGCGGGCATATGTATCTGTTCATTAACTGAACACTTGGCAATATTCTTCATTAAAAGACTCCATGCCTTTTCCCTGCTATACACAGGAAGCACATTTTCCTTAAGAGAATATAAGTCGGCTAAAACAGGAAGTCTTTGTTCCTTCCAGCCTTTAATCTGAACATCAAAAACCAGCTCCATTCCTATCTGTCTCTGTTCTCCGTCAAAATCTGTCTCTGCCCACAATTGTATCTGTGCCGGCTCAAGATTTATCCACCATATCTGATTATCTTCATTGCCTCCTAATGAAAGATTTCCCGAAAACTCAGTCATGGTATCGTACCATTCACATTGGCCCTCTTCTGTCTCATACAATATAAATATATGAATCTCGCCGGTTACAAGCAGCTTATCCTCTTTTTCCACATAATCTATATTTCTCAAATCACCATAATCATATATCATGCTCAGAATATTGGGCTTTGATTTAGGAAGCTGCATTTCTTTCCGTATTCTCAGGATATCTTTTTTGGCAACTGTAAGACAAAGCATATCTTTTTCTTCGATAAGCTGTTCTATTTCCATCTGATTATCATCACTGATTTCTGAAGCAATTTCAATTTCTTCTTCCCTGCTGACACACACTTCAATATTGAGCAGTGACCGTACAGACATTTTTCTTGAATTGATAAGTCCAACTGATAAGTCTTCAACCTTACAGTTTACATTAATTCTGTCACTTTCCTCTATTCCTGCCACATATACCTTTTCCTGAAAAGGAATCGCAGCTTTTAAGGCTTCCGGTTTCTTATCAATATCATCACTTCTGTAAAGAACACTGAAAATAAGCTTACCCGTTATCCACACACTCTCTCCCGATATTCTTTTATCCTCTATCTCAGCCATACCATGACTGCATATGATTTTGAGAGCATCTGGTTTATTATCTTTAATTATATAATCATCATCTAATGTTATCTGTAGAAATTCTTTTGCTTTTTCTATGTTTTGACGAACTGACTGCTTTTTTAATTCCATAAAAAATCCCCCACTTTAAATCTTGTATTAAAATACATATTCAAAGTGAAGGATAATTATGATTAACAAAGCTTCATTCTAATATCTTTTGTAATTATGTCTGTGTAGCTGAATGATAATAACTGAGGTGGATTTTTCTCCCTCTCGTCATCAACTAATACTGTAAAAACACTTGGGTATGCATTCTGGATAACACCTTCCTGAATATCAACCTTGTTTCTTCCTCTATCAAGCTGAATCTTTACCCTGCTACCACACTGCTGATGAACCGATGCCCTAACCTTGTTGATTTCTTCCTGTTCCATTATTCGTCTCCTCCATTTCGGGTATACAATAACTAGATTGCCACAATATCTAGTGCTTACAGTATATCAGCATACAATATATTTTTCAATAGTCTATTGGTACTTTTTTTCATAATTATTGAATTAATATACACAATTTGCACATTTTTACCGGAAAACGACAGGTTCTTCTCTTATTTCCGTCTTAATAACCACATACGGATAGCTCTCCTCATCATTTACCTGCTCATTTTGTTCCGGTCCTAATAATTCGGTTTTAAAATATAAAGCATTCCTCAGCTTATAGAACTCCTTGACAGCAACACTATATCCGCCACTTTTCTGCTTGCCATATCCATTTGCAATGTATAAATATTCATCATCCTTGTATGTAATCTTAAAATACTTATCCTTTGATTCATCAATCTGTTTTCTTAAATCCTCTGGAATATCATCTCCTTTTACAACAGTGAATTCTAAATATTCACCAGCCTCTGTGCTTACATCAATACCCATACACGCCTGAATATGTAAAAATATTAATGCTACAAGCAAACAACCTGAAATAATTTTGATTTTTTTTACCATTTCACTCTCCCTATCTGTGTTTTTTGCCGATAATATATATATAGTTAAGGCTTTCCTTTTTATGCAAAAATGTATATAATCAAAGCAATAAGATTTATAAAAAGGAGCATAACAATGCGTACTATTTTAGTAGCTTTATTTTTATTAGTTTTTTTTATTTTCAGTATTCCAATTCTTATAGCTGAATGGTTTATTGCAAAGTTTAACCAGCCATGGGCTGATATCACCCAGCTTAGAATTGTACAGTGGGCATTTAACTGTATCTGTTTTATTGCCGGAGTTAAACTTGAGGTTATCGGTGAAGAGAATGTTCCAAAGGATGAATCCGTTTTATATATTGGAAATCACAGAGGTTTTTTTGACATTCTTGTCACTTACTCGAGATGTCCTAATCTCACCGGTTACATTTCCAAGGAAGTAATTAAAAAGGTGCCTATTTTAAGCACTTATATGAAGAGACTTCACTGTCTTTTCCTTGACAGAACAGATGTGCGTCAGGGATTACAGGTTATATTAGAAGCAATTGATATGGTTAAAAAAGGAATTTCCATTTGCGTCTTTCCTGAGGGAACAAGAAATACTGATTCAAATCCAGACTCTGTTCTTAAGTTTAAAGAGGGGACTTTCAAAATCGCAACAAAGTCTGGCTGTAAAATTGTTCCAATGGCAATCTCAGGAACTTCTGCAATTTTTGAAGATCACTTACCTTGGCTTCACAGTGGAAAAGTCACTTTACAATATGGTACACCTATCGATCCTGCCACATTTACAAAGGAAGAGCAGAAGAAAATCGGAGCATACTGCCATGATGTTATCGAGCAGATGTTAGCCGAACAACACAAATAAACAGTTTTTACGGAAGGATTTACAAGGGATATGGCAACAATCAAAGATATTGCAAACAAACTAGGGGTTTCTGTCAGCACAGTTTCTAAGGGATTAAATGGGGCAAGTGATATCAGTGAAGAACTCCGTCAGGTAGTCCTTGATACAGCTGTCGAGATGGGATATTCGACAAAACGTTCAAGGAAAAAAGAAAACAGGAAGCTTTGTATCTTCATCGAGAACATGAGATACGAAGCAATAGATGAATTCGGATACGACATTGTACTTGGCTTTAAACAGAATGCCTTCAAGAACAAATGGTCTGTAGACATTAAGCCTATCACACCGGAATTTCAGCTTAAGGAAAAGTACGATACCTATCTTCTGAAAAATGGATATTGTGGCGCATTTCTTCTTGGATTCATGCTTCATGATGAATGGATGAACCAGTTGCTTAACACTACAATGCCAACAGTACTTTTAGACAACTTTATACCAAACAACCTTAATGTTGGTTATCTTGGAACTGATAGCATCGAAGGAATTGAGATGGCCGTACGCCACCTTCACCTTCTTGGTCATAAGAAAATCGCTTTCCTTAATGGTAGCAACTATTCTCTCGTTGCTGATCAAAGACAGGAAGCTTTTGAAAATGCAATGAAATCAATGGATTTACTTATAGACGAAAATTTACTGGCAAGAGACGAATTCTCTGCAGTTTCTGCAATTCGTCACGTTCCAACTTTCCTCGAGAACGGTGCCACAGCTATTGTATGTGGTAATGACCTTATTGCACAGGGTGTTATCGATGTATGTAAATCAAAAGGATTATCTGTCCCTGAAGATATAAGCGTTGTCGGATTTGACGATATTCCAATTGCCGGAGCACTGTCTCCTGCACTTACAACCATCAGGCAGGACAGAAACGAACTTGGAAGATGCGCATATGTAACTCTGGATGCACTTATTCACCATATATCAATAAGCCGCACACAGCTTCGTCCAAGACTTATTGAACGTGAATCTACAGCTCGGGTTTCTAGGGAGGATTAATGAAAAGCGGACTTGCTTTTAAAAATAGAACAGCTCTTACGCTCCTGTGTAGTTTTCTTACAATGAGCTTAAGTGCCTGTTCTCCATATGATTTAGCAGATATATTTGCAGACAGTTCAGAACTAACCGAACAGCTTCACAAATCGCCTCGCTTCTGGGAGGACTCAACACAATATAACAATAATCCGGCTCTGCATAAAGTACATAATGTTGCTTTCGAAGGTAAACCATATAACGACCTTGCCCAAATTGGAGATAATCTTTTACTTATAGGACAGGGTGCTTATTTTAGTGTTGAAGATCTTAGCATAGAAGATTTTAATGTTGAGAATATGGCTGACGAACAAGCAGAAATGGATTATAAATATTCCTTTGATATTTACAATCCATGGAGTAACACAATTACAGCCTCACTCGAGCATGACGACATCAGTTGTGATTCTTATAAAGTGTTAGGAAATGAGCTGTTTCTTTTTGATGATGAAGAAAAAAAAGTATATATATACGATGAGGAACTCCGTCTGAAAGACACCTTTGACACAGCAGAACTTATCAAGCTGTGCGACATGAACTTTTTCTCAGGAGAAGATAATTCAACCTTCTACACTTATGATAATGTTCATGACTGTATTTTAAGTATTTCCCGCAGCACATTTGACTATGTAGCACATCCTGTAAATCTATATGATTTAACAATAAATGATATAACAGCAGATGGTAAAGAACTTCTGGTAACAGGTGTTGACAGAACCACTCTGCAGTATTCAGTAGAGGTGATTTCAACTAATTCTTTTGTCTCAAATACAACCCTTCCCGGTGATACGTATGGCTTCAACTGTATTTCTGACAATGGTTTTTTTGCCCAGACTTCACTGTCAAATAATTACTGGGTTTATCATGATAAAAGCAAAGGAGATTCCTTCTTTACGATTGAGAATATATGGAGTTCTAAAATTATCGACGATGGTTCTGTGATAATACTACAGAATGAACCTTCAGCAGATAATGAAAACCTTATAACGACACGATTTTCATTACTTAATCCTTCAAGTGGAGAAATATTGTCTTCAAACACTTATTCCTACGGACAAATTAATGAAAACGAATTTGATTTACTATCAAATAATTATATTTATTTAAAAGACTGCAATAGTGTTTTCTTTTTAACTTACACCCAGTCATGCATGCCAGAGCTTCTGGTGTGGAAGTTAGATTCTGAAAATACATCTGATTATGGCTCAATTGCACGTTTCTCAAGCGAAGAGGAAATGTCAATAGCTTCACCGATTGGAAATACAATTACCATGATACCTGATACTTATGAATATGGGTGGGGACAGCTTGAAAGCCTGAACGAACGTGCTACAGAGCTTGAAGACAAATATTCTATTGATATATTTATGGGGGATGAAGTTCCAGAGCAGATTGACTGTTTTAATCTTAAGAAAACAACAGACTATGATACCATAGAAGAGGGTTTAGACACCCTGGAACACATTCTAAGCTGTTATCCCGAGGATTTCTTTACCCAGCTGTGTTACGGCGATAACAGAGGCATTAGAATCTATCTCTCGGCTGATATTTCCGGGAATTCAGAGGAAATGATCAATGAAGCCAGCGGTTTTGTAAGTAATATTAATTCTTACGTTGTAATGGTACTTGATGTAACCTACAACTGGGACTGGGGATATACCGTAAATCATGAAATTTCACATATGATTGACCGAAGATTAGACTTCTATTCAATCTATGAAGATGATTGTGTATTTTCCGAAGCCAAATGGAGCTCATATAATCCTGATGACTTCTCATACCTTGAAAGTTATATCGGTTATGAAGATAATCCTGATTACGATAAATATTCAAAATTCTTTATTGATTCATACGGAACAACCTTCAGCACTGAAGACCGTGCAGAGATATTCGGAACTGTAATGGATGACGTTCTAAGCTCAGGACAGCTTGGCGAAGAATTCACACCGGGAACGCCTTATTACAACAAAATGGAATATTATTCAAGATGTATTCGTGACGGATTTAATACCTATAACTGGCCAAAAAAATTACCTTGGGAACTTACTCAGTAAGTTCCCAAGGTATTTTTTCGATTAAAACTGTTCTGAACCTCTCCCCATACATTCACAAATATTCTAAGCGGTCCTGAATAGTTATCTTTTTTAATCAAATAATGCCTCAAACTCTTCACGGCTGATCTTCTCTTTTTCAAGAAGAAGCTCTGCACACTTGTCAAGAACATTTCTGTTATCCATAATTATCTGCTTAGCCTTAGCATATGCCTCATCAATAATACGCTTCACCTCTGCATCAATCTGGGCTGCAATACTCTCGCTATAGCTTCTTGTATGAGCAAGATCACGTCCTATAAATACTTCCTCGTCATCATTGCTGTAACAGATGAGTCCTACATTATCAGACATTCCATACTTAGTCACCATGCTTCGGGCCATCTGGGTTGCCTGCTTAATATCCTGCGAAGCTCCTGTTGTAATATCATCAAATACAAGCTCCTCTGCAACTCTTCCTCCAAGGTCTACAATAATTTCCTGTAGCATTTTGCCCTTAGTGTTAAACATTTCATCTCTCTCAGGAAGTGGCATTGTATAACCTGCAGCGCCTGCTCCTGTAGGAATAATTGAAACAGTATACACAGGTCCAACATCTGGAAGAAGGTGGAAAAGAATAGCGTGACCTGCCTCGTGGAATGCCGTAATCTTCTTCTCCTTATCAGATATAATCTTACTCTTCTTCTCAGCACCAATTCCAACCTTGACAAATGATTTTCTAATATCATCCTGCGTAATATATTCTCTGTCTTCTCTTGCTGCTTTAATTGCAGCTTCATTAAGAAGATTTTCAAGATCTGCTCCTGTAAATCCAGCTGTCGTCTGTGCGACCTGTTTTAAGTCTACATCCTCTGCAAGAGGCTTTGTACGAGCATGAACTTCAAGAATTTCCTCTCTTCCTCCAACATCCGGACGTCCAACTACAACCTTTCTGTCAAAACGACCAGGTCTCATAATGGCCGGATCAAGAATATCCACACGGTTTGTAGCTGCCATAACGATAATTCCCTCGTTGACACCAAAACCATCCATCTCTACAAGCATCTGGTTAAGTGTCTGCTCACGCTCATCATGTCCACCACCCATACCAGTACCTCTTCTTCTTGCGACAGCATCAATCTCATCAATAAACACAATACAAGGAGCATTCTTCTTGGCATCCTCAAAAAGATCTCTTACTCTCGATGCTCCAACACCGACAAACATCTCGACGAAATCAGAACCGGAAATGCTGAAAAATGGAACTCCAGCCTCTCCCGCAACAGCCTTGGCAAGGAGTGTCTTACCGGTTCCCGGAGGTCCTACAAGTAAGAGTCCCTTAGGAATTCTTGCACCAAGCTTTGTATACTTGCGTGGAGATTTAAGGAAATCAACAACCTCCTCAAGCTCTTCCTTTTCTTCTTTAAGACCTGCAACATTATCAAAAGTCGTCTTATTATCCTCTTCAGTTGTAAGCTTTGCCCTGTTCTTGCCAAAATTCATCATTCTGCCACCGCCACCCTGTGCAGCCGCATTGTTATTGGCAATCATAAATAAAATGAACACTGCACCAAACACGAGAAGATATGGCAAAAGTGTCATAATCCAATTCTCTGCCGGAACATCATCGCATGTGTAATTTGTGAATTCATTATCATCCATAAGAGTCTGAATCTCATTCACATCTGACACATAGAGTGTTTGCTTTGTCTTATTTGCCAGTGTTATCTCAAGACTACCAGTAGGAATCTCTCTGTTCTGTATTACTTCTACTTCCAGAACCTGATTCTCATCAAGAGCCTTCTCAAAATCGTTCTTAGTGTAGGAATTAGAGGTTGTATTGTTTCCAAGCCATGCCCAGATTAATATTACAATAAGAATTATTGCAACATACGCACCCATTCCCCTGAAATTACTTGTTTTCTTAGTATTCAAAATTCTTCTCCTTCTTGGAATTACTATATTTCATCTTCAACAAAACCAATGTATGGAAGATTTCTAAATCTCTGGTCGAAGTCCAGACCATATCCAACCACAAATTTATCCGGAATTACAAATCCGGTATAATCAACCTTTACATCATCCACCACACGGCGGTCTGGCTTGTCAAGAAGTGTACAAACGGTAAGCGTCTTAGGATTTCTTGCTTTAAGTAGTTTAATAAGCTTACTGAGCGTATTACCGGAATCAATAATGTCCTCGACTAAAATAACATTCTCTCCGTCGATAGAACAGTCAAGGTCCTTATTAATCTTTACATCTCCTGACGATGCAGTTTTTGAACCATAGCTTGAAACTGACATAAAATCAATTGTCATTGGAAGCTTTATATTCTTTGCAAGCTCCGTCGTAACAAAAATTGAGCCCTTTAAAATACATATAAGATAAACCGACTGACCCTCGAACTTTCGGGTTATCTCCGCTCCAATCTCTGCAATTCTTTTTTCTATCTGTTCTTCTGTAATCTGAACCGAAATGTTATAGTCTTTTGAAAAGTCCATATTATTTTCCCCCGGTATACTCTACCTCTAATATTGTCTGTGTATCTGAAGAAACCTTATAATGCTCACTTATTCTTCCACCGATTATCCAGATCACGTGAGACCCTTCTGCCATAAGCCACATATTTGTTCTTTCAGATACTGGTATCTTTTCGTCAGTAAAATACTGCTTAAGCTTCTTCCTGTGTCCTGAAATATCATTAATAAAATAATCTCCCGAAGCCCTTTTTCTTACCTGAACATCATTTTTAATCTTATCATAATCAAACCATTTAGTATATGCTTTTTTAGGAATTTTCTCCATGTTTCCGTCAAATTCAAAGCATTTCAAAGAAAGCACCTTATTTTCCTCCAGTAAAAGCTCTGATACCTTATCAGAAGCCTTCAAATCTGATATCCTGACGGTCTTTAATTCTTTTTCCAAAGAACCCTGCTGTATAGCTTCCACCTGAACAAAAAAGCTGATTCTATCAAATTCTTTTCTGGCCACCACATTATATGGCAAGGACACTTCCCTTCCTGATTGAAGCCCCATAAGACTAAGAACTGCATCTATATGCATCTGCCCTATATCCTTCTTTTTGCCAGCCACCTTACTAACAATCATAAGTATAAGCTCTGACTTTACAGCCTCATGCATATCGCTTAAATCCCCGGTCTTAATCGAAAGTCCCAAAGGCTCCTTAATGACACACCTGTCATACTGTTTTTTCACTTCATCATACAGAAAATCCCACACCTGGTTCAGCTTTTGTGCGCTTTGATTAATATGCAGCACCGCCTGATTATTGATTTCTTTAAGCTCAGGAAATATAACGTTTCTTAACCGGTTTCTGCTATACACAAGCTCTTTATTAGTAGAATCTGTACAATAGTCAGTTCCATTCTCAATCAGGTATTCTTCTATTTCCTGTCTGGACACACAAAGGAGAGGCCTTATATAGTCCACACCGGCATCACATCTTACCGGCATCATTCCACAAAGTCCTTTAAGACCACTCCCTCTTAACATCTGAAAAAGCACCGTCTCTGCATTATCCTCCATATGATGTGCCAGCACAATCTTACCCCGGGTGCTCTTTGCCCTATCCGAAAAAGCCTGATACCTTAGTATTCTTGCCGCTTCTTCATCTCCTAATTTATTCTCTCTGGCAAACTCTGGCACATCAACAGAAACCACTTTTACAGGTACCTGCATACAGCCTGCAATTTCCTCAACAAATCTTGCATCGGCAAGACTTTCCTCTCCTCTTATCCCGTGCTCGACATGAAGAATTTCATAATCCCACTCTCCCGGCAAAAGCTTCTTACTCTTTAACTCAGCAATCACCTTAAGCAGGCATACAGAATCTGCGCCGCCTGAGACACCTAATATAAGGTGGTCCCCCGCCTCTACCATATTTTGCTGTAAAATAAACTGTTTAATCCTTTGTAACATTATTTCTCCCAAATACCAAACGCCAGAATAGTCATATCATCCATAGCATAGCCTCCTGTAAAAAGTAAAACCTGCTCTAAAAGACCTTTTGCCAATACTCCGGCATTCTCTGTCTCAATTGCTCTGATCAAATCTGCAAACCGCTCCTCAGGCTTGCTTACATGCAGATATTCTAGCACACCATCCGTTACCATTACAAGGAAATCCCCTTTATGCAAGGTCTTTTTGACTATCTCAAGACTCTGCTCGACATCTACCCCCGCCGGGAGAGACTGTGGCATTATGCACTCAACTTCATCTCCCCTTTTAATAAACGCTGCTGCCGCTCCGATTTTTATCATCTCAAGCTGTCCGCTGTATAAATCTATACCTGCATAATCGAGTGTCGAATATGACTCATTCTCGCCTTTTAACACCATGGCAGAATTCATCATTCTGATAGCAGGTTCTTTCTTAAAACCAGCCTCAAGAAATTTCTCCATTAAATCTACAACCATCTCACTTTCCCTGTTTGCAGCTGGTCCTGAGCCCATTCCATCCGATATACAGATATTATAGCTTCCGTTGTCGAGCGAAAACATGGAAAAGCTATCTCCACTTACGGACGAATCATTCTTTTTCCTTGTTGCTATACCAGATAGCACATAGAAATTTACATCCTCATACAATGTAATCTCCTGAGGCTCCATTGTAATTATCGACTTACTATCCTGTGATAACCGCATAGGTATACCTACAGCCTTTTGAACTGCTGCAGCATAATATTTTGTAGGAATACCACCTCCCCACCTTCCTGATACATCTGCTTTAATGCACAGACGTCGATGTTCTCTCTCATATATTCGTATATTTTCTGCACACACGGCTTTTTCGCCTGCCTCATATGCAATTCTGGCTATTTTCATCCTGTTTCTATCGTTAACGCATACCTCATTTTCCGCCCACTCCTGCATAAGCTTTGACATTGCATCAAGCTGTTGTGCAATAACATAGCGATTCTCCTTAAGGCGTTTTGTCCATGCCTGATTAAGCTCAAGGCGTCCGAATGCCTGCAATGCCTCCTCAACCATCCCATTATATTTTGGACACTGCTCAACATATTTTTCCTCAAGAATCTTTGCTTTAGGCATCTTATCGGTCACAGCCCTGATTAAATCCCTGATACTTTCTGACAGCGTCAGTCTGTTTTCGTTCCAGCACGTACAACATCCATCACAGGTTGCACACATTCTGCCTGTTATCTCTCTTTCAAGCACTTCAATCTTCTTAGGCTCTTCCGCATCAGTCTCCCTGCTCATAGTAACAAAAGCCTCCGATAATCCTGATACCGCACTGACAAGGGCAGCTTCCTTCCCATTCACCATAACTTTAGGCCTGTCCATATCAGGTTCCGGAAGTTTTCTTAATATCTCAATTACATAATGCATTGTAGCGGTAAGTCCAATCGTAATAAAAGCCTCCGCAAAAGTCAGCATCAATTCTCTCTGATCCAGACGGACAAGGCAACCACCCGCAAGATTCATCAATATTACTACTAATCCACATATAATTCCTGCCACAATGCCACCACAGCTTCTGTTTGCCCATAGATAAAACTTCACACCTGCTGTTATAAGTATCACTATAAAGACATACTTAACCGTTGCCTGTATTGGCATTGAATAGCACATTCCCAACAGTAATCCTATGTAAAAAGTCCATGTTTTCTTTTTTTCCAGACTGTACGCTGCACAAACTGCCGGGACAAATGGATAACATCCCATAATGCTTATCTGTGCTGCAAGCACCCCCATAATACCATGCACTAGTTTTAATAAACCTGTTTTTTTCATATCACGCCTCCATTTTCAATTTCCAATAAGTGACTCAGATTATATGAGTATGAAAATGCAAGCTTTGACGAAAACTGTAAATAAGTTCAAAAAAAACGAAGAATAACTGTAATGTTATTCCTCGTTCTCTTTAAAAATTATCTCATTGTCATATACAAGACCAAGCTTATTCTTAGCAACATCCTCTATGTATTCCTGCGACTGCATGTCTTCTGCCAGACCATCTATCTCTTCTGCCCGCTCAGACTCTTCCTCATACTGCTTATGCAATTCCTCATATCTTGCCTGGTATACCCGGTCCTTCTCTTTTAATTTATATACCTGAACTGACATAATAATCAAAAATGCCAATACTATTATCGAAACGCTTACTGTTCCTTTATGGTTTCTCCTATTGCGACGCGACCTCATAGTCCCTCCTTATAATTCTTCCGGATTCTGTATCTTATTCTAGCGCGG
>JAXJVZ010000289.1:0-1683 GCA_036308285.1 Agathobacter sp.
ATCAGTCGATCTCTGAAGCCTGGCACAAAATGGTCTTCGTATTTTGTGGTATCACTGATATCATCTGCCTTATCATAATTGATAAATACAGGGAATGTTTTAGTCTTCTTATCAAACTTATAACCACCAATATTCAATGGTACCTCGTTTTGTTCCCAATTTAAAAGACGACAAACGTCTTCATAAGTATATTTCTGATATAAAACAAAATCCGTCTGGTCATAAGTGTTCTTATAATCTCTATCGTAGCGACTAATGCCAAATTCTACAAGTTCCTGAAGTACTTCATAAAAATCATCATTTGACATCATCTGCAAAAATGACCTGGTCGGTTTGTAATCCGCTCCCTCTTCTTCAATAAATACACACTGAGAATAGGTCTTTTTACTTGCTCCGGCTGGAAATTCATTGGTCATTATTTTTACAAGGTTTTCCCTTTGATTCTCGCTAATATTCTTTTCATACTTTTTCATGTCCTCAGATAAACCTGCAAATAATCCACTCTTTGAAAAACCATGAGCGTATGCAAGCATTCTCTTTAACATCTGAAGTTCCTGAATTCTCTTTCCATTTGCTAGTTTCTTTGAAACAAATTCAATTACCTTTTCTTCATCTTCAGATAGGCGAATCTTATACTCTTTCTCGTACTTGACCAAAAACTTATAATAGGATCCTAAACTATTATTATCAAAAATACGGATTACATCCATCTCTCCGTAGTCATCAAAATCACGCAATCTTGGAATTCTTCCAAGTTTATTTTTTAGATTGGTATAATTTTCTTTTATTAGCTTAATATCACTAAAGTTTGCATTATCCACAGATGCAAAAATACGCTTTCTACTAATCTCGTCAAAATGAATTGTAGAAGCTCCTGGGATAACCCTTCCACCTTCCATGATGTATCTGCGAATATTGTCTTTGTTGTAGGTTCTGTCTCCTGATAAGGCAATTGGAATCATGAAGTTGTTATTATAATTTCCAATAAAATCAAGAATAACTACATACTCTTTTCCATTTGCTTTTCTTAGACCTCTTCCAAGCTGCTGGATAAATACAATCGGAGACTGTGTTGGTCTTAGCATGACAACCTGATTTACTTCAACAATGTCAACACCTTCGTTCAAGATTTCAACTGAAAAAATGTAATCCAAAGGTTCATTATCAACAGTTGCTCCATCTTCATTCATGGCAAGTCTCTCAAATGCATTCTGTCTCTCCTGTTCAGAAACACTTCCGTTTAGTGCAATGGTTCGGAATTTTTCACCTGTCGAAGGGTTAATCATTTGATTAAATTTTGCAGACAATTCTTCCGTTTCCTTTATACTGCTGCAAAAAACTAAGCCCTTTACCTTTTCTCCACTGTAACCATAATAATCTGTTTGTTTGATAATATGTTTTACTCGTTCATCACTTGTCAGCATTGAAAAATCACGATTTGCCTCTTCATCATCGCCAATAATAGACAAATCAGTTATTCCGAAATAATGGAATGGACAAAGGAGATTCTCTTCCATTGCTTGCTGCAAACGAATCTCATAAGCAATCTGATACTTGAAAAGTTCATAGACATTTCTGCCTTCTACATTATCATCTCTTTTATCCGGAGTCGCAGTCATTCCTAACCAAAGCTTTGGTGTGAAATGCTTCATAATTTTCTGGTATGTATCAGCTGGAACATGG
>JAXJVZ010000290.1:0-1838 GCA_036308285.1 Agathobacter sp.
CTGACCATTATCTTCAACAGACCAGGCTTCTATTTCTACCCCATCAGCAACTAAATTATCATCTTTAAAAACAGGGGTAACCCTGTACAAGACATGATTCCCGGACTCTTTAACGTAATTCGATACTCTATTTTCAAAAGGAAGCATACCACATGTATTTAGATACCTGGTGCCCGTTATAAGATTTCTCTCATTAGCATTTTCACCTGCAAGCTGATACGCAATCAAATGACATCTGTTGTATAAATACCTGTCCTTAATTATGTCACTATATTTTACTGTATGCCAGCCACTTGGCTTTATATTGCCAATTTCACCCCTTGGTACTGTTGGCATAGTTTCTATAGAAATATTAGCATAAGCAACACCACATCTGCCCAGATAATCCAATTCACTATATATTTCAAAAGAATCTAACCTCTTTTTATCTTCCTCTGAAAAATATGGCATATTATTATTCAATATTTTTATTGAGCTTTCTAATTCAATAATATCTAATTTACCATAATCTGATTCAGGACTGTATGATTTATTATCAAGTAATTCACTGTCAGTTAATTCGGTATCGAGTGATTCACTGTCGAGTGATTCACTGTCGAGTGATTCACTGTCGAGTAATTCAGTATCGAGCAATTCTGTATCGAATAATTCACTGTCAGTTAATTTTCTGTCAGTTAAGTCTGTATCGAATAATTCACTTTCAAGTAATACTTTACTCAATAATCCACTATCTGTTAATTTTATATCCTGCAAAACATTATATGAAAAAAACAAAACAATTACAGATATTATCGATATTGAGGTAATTAAAAAAAATTTTTTCATAAATATATTATTCTTTATTTTTATTATATAAAAACTTAATTATTGTAGCAAATAATATTATAAGATATCCTATAAAGCTCAGAATATCAGGAATCTGATCAAACAAGAAAAATCCCCAAATTGCAGCAAAAATAACCTGAGTATAATCATATACAGAAATTTCCTTTGCCGGAGCATGCGTATATGCTGCTGTAATTGACAATTGTCCTCCAGTAGCAGCGATACCAGCTAATAGTAAAATAACAAGCTGAGATATACTTAGTGGTTTATATTGTATAATAAAAAAAGGAAATGTCACTACAGTTGAGAAAAATGAAAAGAAAAAAACGATTATCGGACCTTTTACTCCATTCATTCCCAATTTTCTAACAAAAGTATACGCCATTCCAGCACCAAAACCACCCAAAAGGCCAATAAAAGCAGGACCACTTGTCATGGAAAAGCCTGGCTTAATAACAAGTAAGGCCCCACTGAATGCTATTATTACCGCCAGCCATTCTAACTTATGGACTTTCTCCTTTAAAATAAAAATACTCATAAGTATTGCAAAAAAAGGTGATAACTTATTAAGCAAATTTGCATCTGAAATATTCAAATGATCTATAGCATAAAAATTACATATCATCCCTGAAGTGCCAAAGAAAGCTCTTAAAAATAAATCAATGTAATTTGTTTTATCAAGCATAACCTTTTCTCTACTTTTCATAAGCATTCCAAATGAAACAATTGCTGCGACCAGGTTTCTAAATAAAACTTTTTCCATAGTCGGCAGATTACCAGCTAATCTAACAAATACTGTCATTAATGAAAAGAAAAATGCTGCCATTATTATACATAGTATACCTTTATTTCTCTCTGTTAATTTCATTAAAACACTCCTGCAATCAATTTATTCTATAATTAATTTTCCGATAAAAAATATTACAAAAAAGACACTAAAAATAGTGTCTTTCATAGCTGGCCCACAAGGATTCGAACCTTGAAATGACGGAGTCAGAGTCCGTTGCCTTACC
>JAXJVZ010000291.1:0-4608 GCA_036308285.1 Agathobacter sp.
ATTTGTTTCCCGGTTGTTCTCTCGTCTGCTTTCACGATTTGTTTCCTGGTTGTTCTCTCGTCTGCTTTCACGATTTGTTTCCTGGTTGTTCTCTCGTCTGCTTTCACGATTTGTTTCCTGGTTGTTCTCTCGTCTGCTTTCACGGCTATTCTCTCGATTATAGTCATGATTATTTTGTCGTTTATTATCACTATTGTCGTGTTTTTTGTCTTTTTTATTGTTATTATCAGCTCTTTCTGTATAAACACTGTCGTTATTGTCGTTTGCATCCTCAAGTTCTTTAAGTTCAGCTAATTCTTCTTCTGTTACTTTAACATCCTTGCGTTTATAACCATTATTTTTGATATCATCAACAGAATATTCTCTTAATTCCTTCTCATCGCCATTCTCGACAACAACCTTAACAAGCTGTCTTAATACACTTACACTCTTTACTTCTCCGGATGCTCCATCTGTCATTGTAATTCTATCTCCGACATTTGGAAGACGACTGTTCAAATACTCATATGTATCCTGCTCATTCTTAAGACAACACATAAGTCTTCCACATGCACCTGAAATCTTTGTTGGATTAAGAGATAAGTTCTGCTCTTTTGCCATTTTTATTGAAACAGGTACGAAATCCGATAAGTATGATTTACAGCAAAGCTCTCTTCCGCATATTCCAATGCCACCAAGAATCTTTGTCTCATCTCTTACACCAATCTGACGAAGCTCAATTCTTGTACGGAATACTGCTGCAAGATCCTTTACTAATTCTCTAAAGTCAATTCTTCCATCAGCTGTAAAATAGAAAAGAAGTTTATTTCCATCAAATGTATATTCTGCATCTACAAGCTTCATCTCAAGCTCATGCTTTAAGATTTTTTCCTTACATATCTTAAAAGCTTCTTTCTCTTTTTCTTTATTGCTTTCTATTGTATTTTCATCCTCTTCAGTTGCAATTCTTATTACAGGTTTAAGTGGCTGTATTACCTTATCATCCTCAACTTCCTTTGGGGCGATAAGCACTGTTCCCATCTCAATTCCTCTTGCAGTCTCTACGATTACATGCATTGGAACTTCTAATTCAAAGTCTGCCGGGTCAAAGTAATATATCTTTCCTGCGTTACGGAAACGTATTCCTACTATTTTAGTCATTCTAGTTCTCCTTAATGGTCAGCAATAATAGTTCAATCGTTAAATCAAAGTTAACATTTGCATTTAATCTTACCTTAGCTGTATCGAGCGCCTTAATTATTTCCTCGATTCCCTGATAAGAATGCTTTGCTGCCTGTTTTTTTATTTCATAAACCTCATCTTTAAAGATAAGTTTGTTTACATCGTTTGTTGCTTTATTGTACAGCACGTCTCTGTACCAAACCATCATCAAATCAAAATAATCATTGATTGATAGTTTATATTCTGTTATTCTCTTGACTGCTGCACCAAGCTCCGATATATCAATATCATCAATTCTCTTGAGAAGCTGAAGTACTTCCTTCTTTAATTCATTAAAATCCTCTGATGATGCAAGCTGTATGGCTTTTCCAACATTTCCCTGAGCAAAAGCAGTACATACTTCTGCCTGATAATCAGGAATGTGGTATTTACTCATAAGATGCTCTTTAATAACTGTATCTTTAACTGATTTTAAGTTAAGGGTTATACATCTTGATCTTATTGTCTGAAGAAAACTATCAGCATTTGTCGTAAGTAACATAATTATTCCATATGCTGGTGGTTCCTCAATAGTTTTAAGCAATGCATTTTGTGCCTGCTGATTCATTTTCTCAGTTTCATCTATTATATAAATTTTATATCTGCTGCTGTAAGGCTTAATGGCAATATCATTATTAAGCTGTGCTCTTATCTCATCAACTGATATATTATTTGGCTTTTCGTGTGACACATAAATTATATCCGGCTGGTTTCTGTCTGCCGCCTGTCTGCATGATTTACACTGCATGCATCCACATGGATCACCATTTTCACATTGAAGTGCTGTTGCAAAAGCTTCAGCAAGCATCATCTTTCCTGAAAGCTTTGGTCCGTTGATAATGTAAGCATGTGAAACCTTTTCCATTTTTATGGCGTTTTGTAAATGCTCTTTTATCTGTTCATGTCCGACTATTTCGTTAAATCCTGCCATATTCACCCCACCTTTCTATGCTCATAGTGCTCTTTCTCAAAAAACACATTTATTTAACCAGAATCATAAATACAAAAATCAGAAGTACATAAATTACAAGTACAAATTATTTCTAAGTCAAAATGTCTAACAGCAATCCCTCTATCTCGCCAATCTTACTCAATATAGCAAGATGGTCACTTTCATCTGACACAAGTTCACTGGCTAATTCATCAAGATTCTCATCTATCAGCTTAATTATTCCATACACCCTGTGTCGACCTCTTCTATCCAAAAAGTTCTCCCTTGAAAATTTATGAGATCTGTAAACTACTTCACTTAAAAACTCTTTTATCAATCCCCTGTATTTTTTCATATCTCTAATGTCCATGTGCTGGGCAATTCTTTTACCCTGGGCAGTTATGTCCTGCATCAGAGCATCGACTTTTGCCTGCAGTTCTGCATCCGTTATAGCACTGGACAATGTGAATTTGAAGGTTCCGTCTCCGGCTACAGGCTTTGATGTTTCCCCAACCTGATTTATCTGGCCTATTTCATTAATCCTGACAGCCATCTATTTCTCCTTTTATATACCTAGTTATCTCATCAACAACCTCTATTAGTGTTGTATTTTCAAATCGCTTTTCTATCTGGGCCGCTTTTAATTTCTCTTCGGAAAAATCAGCTGAATCAGCAATAAATCTTCTGCACATCTCTTCGTACTTTGGCACTTCCTGCTGTTTTTCCCTTCCGATTGCCCGAATAAGTCTGTCACCATCTTCTACTTCTATATATATAGGAATAACCTTATCTCTTCCAAAATAATCTCTTATCTTGACATAAGTTTCAAGAGTTCCTATTAATATGTAGTTTCCAGAATCAAGATTTATCTGCCCATCATCTGCCGTAAAATATTTCCACACTCCATATACTGTATTATATGCTCGAAGTTCAATTATCTTATTCTGTTTTTCAAGCATTTCTACTTTATTTTCATTACAGAAAAAATAATTTTCTCCATCAACCTCACCATCTCTTATTGGTCTTGTTGTATATGGAATAATTTTTTTGAGTTTGAGCTCATTTTGCTTTAAAATTTCCTGATAAATAGTGTCTTTTCCAGTGGCACTTTTACCCATTACACAAAATATTTTTCCCATTTTCACTATCCTTTAAGTATAATTATCCGCTTGTCCTCTGTCAAACCCTTAACATCGAGTCCAAGCTCAACAGCTGCCTGTAAATCTCTTATAAAATCAGCACTTATAATCTCTCCCGGAACGATAAGAGGAATTCCCGGAGGATATAGATATATGAATTCTCCACTCATTCTTCCAATTGCAGCATCATAATCCACAATTTCATTTTCCTTATCACTTGCTTCGTGGATTTCCAGAGCTTTTTCCATGCTCCTATTATATATAGAAGAATCAGGTCTTTTTCTTAAATTACTATCATTCTTATTGTAGCTTAATTTACTGTCAATTTCTATAAGAGCCCTCTTTAACCTTTCAAAACCTTCTTCTGTATCCATTAGTGTTGAAAGAGCAAGTGCATAATTGCCTGCTGCCATCTCCAGCTGAATATGATACTCCTTGTAAAGTATCTCAAGCAATTCTTCACCACTTATTCCACTATTCTCAGTCATTATTATTATTTTTGAACGGTCAAAATCATATGCTTCATCTGTTGAAAAATCCTTACAGGTCAAAACCTTTAGATTATTTAGTGATTTTACACCAGCATATAAATGGTCTAACCTGCAATCGAATTCTTCAAATAATTCTTCACCTTTTTCTAAGATGAATCTGATGCAGCTCTCTATTCCTGCCATTAATATATATGATGGCGAACTTGTTTCATATATCCCAAGATATCTCTTTATCTTTTTTTCACTTATCCTGTCACTGCAAATATGTAATAAGGCCGTCTGTGTAAAAGCTGGCAATGTCTTATGAACTGACACTATTACCGCATCTGCTCCGAGTTTTATCGCACTTTCCGGCATCCTTTTATCTATTCCAAAATGTGCTCCATGTGCCTGGTCCACAATTAATGGAATATTATGAGAATGTACAATTTCTGAAATTGCTGCTATATCTGAAACAATTCCATCATAAGTTGGCGATGTTATTACTACCACTTTTATATCTGTGTCTTCTTCTAAAGCCTGTTTTACCTGTAAACTGTCTATTTTACCCTGAATTTTTGCTTTTGTAATTGAAGGATAAATGTAAATTGGAGATAATTCTCTTAAAAAAATTGCATTGTACACTGCTTTATGACAATTTCTTGCCACAAGAATTTTGTCACCTTTTTCTGTAGCTGCACTTATTGCAGCAAGTATTCCACATGTACTTCCGTTTATAAGATAGTATGCCTGTTTTGATCCATATAAATCTGCGGCTCTTTGTTGAGAACTCTTCAAAATTCCGGTAGCATTGTGAAGATTATCAAATCCTTCTATTTCTGTAATATCTATCTGATAGGGATTATAA
>JAXJVZ010000292.1:0-21071 GCA_036308285.1 Agathobacter sp.
ATATCGCAGAGTCGTCTAGTGGTAGGACGCCGTATAATCATCATTCCGCCTAGCTAAAAAATCTTAATTGATTTTAATAAAAAAAAATGATATAATATATATGTAAGGTTGAGAGACCTACACCATAAAAAAATAAATTTTTAATTAACGAAAAGGAGACGCATTATGGAAAAGATTACTAAGAAGCAGATGTTTGAGGGTATGGTCGCTTACTTCCGCGGTGAGGAGACCGAAATCGCTGAGGAGGCTTTCGCTCAGTTCTGTCTGGCTCAGATTGCTGACCTGGACAAGAAGTCCGCAAAGGCCAAGGAGCGCGCAGAGAAGAAGAAGGCAGAGGCTGACGTCCTGACTGACCTGGTCTACTCTGTTATGACCAATAAGTTCCAGACTGGCGCTGAGATTGCTACCGCTGTTCTGGCTCAGCTGCCCGAGGATACCGATGTGACCGCTGCTAAGGTTACTGCTCGTATCACCAAGCTGGTAAATGCCGCTGCTGTTGTGAAGGAGCAGGTGACTGTTGAAGTTGAGGGTAAGAAGTCCAAGAAGATGGCTTACAAGCTGGCCGAGGGTCAGGACGTCGAGGATGATTCCTACGACGAGTTTGAGAATGAGGACGTTGAGGAGGAGTAATCCTCAAATAGATAAAAGCCCTATGAGATTTGCTCATAGGGCTTTCTTTTTGCTCAATCCAATGGGTCAATAGGCTGCTCCTGCCGAAGCCGCATGAGTCTCCCGAGATCCCAAATCAATTTAGGCATTTAGAAATTTTGATTGATTTTGTTAAAAAATTATGATATAATATTAATAAAGAATAAACGAAAGGAAATTAAAATATGAGTATGCCGGTATGGGAATCTGTCGCATTGAAATTAGCAGATACTCATCAAATTGATGATATTATTACTAAAGTTGAACTTGGTAAAATTAACTGGAAAACATTGAAAGCCTTAACAGATAGAGAGATTCTTACCAAAGTTGATGAAAATAATTTTAAATTTACATCAATTTATGAAAAGAAAGTGGCTGTAAAGAAATCTAATTCTTCTGATCACACTTTTAAGATTCATAAATCACATAATCAATATTATGCTCAGTATGTTGAAGAAGGCGCAACAGCTTTAGTAAATAATGAATCCATTCCTAATAATGTAAAGAATTTTTCTTTTAAAGACTGGGAATGTGATTTTATGAATACTGGTATTAGTCGAATTGCAGGTTTTCTTAAAAATTTATATGGAGAATCTGCTCGTGCTATTTATACTGGTCGTAGAACTGGCTCTGAAAGTTGTGACATTATTATTGACGATCAAGAAGTTGAAATTAAGTATTGTAAGAAGGATAATAGTACATATTTCAATACTTCAGTTAGCTATTTCGATTCATATGGCCTTGAATCTTTAAAAAGTTATATGATTAAATATGGAGTTTACGATTTATTAGTACCATATTTTGGAGATAGTGTTTTTGAAGGAAAATCTCCAATTGATGCGAAAGAAGCTTCTGCTTTTACCGAAAAATACGAAGATTTTTATAAGAAAGTTTATCTTCCTAAAGAGCATGAAGCTCGTGCAGCTTATGTTCAAATGGTTTATGAATTTTTCTCTAATAATCCAGAAGCTCTAGATACTTTTGTACAGGATATGTTAACTAAGGCTCCAGCAGGAAAGCACGTTCCAGACCTGCTTTTAATTTATCATTATGATCTTGATGAAATTGTCACTTTTACAAAAGAAGAAATTTTAAATATGTCTGGAGAAATTTTTGAGAAACGTAGAGATTTCACTTTCCAGTTTAAGGGATTTCATATTACAATCGCATGGCAGAATTGTACTGGTTTAAATAATCCCACTATTAGAGTATTTATCGATAAGAAAGGAAATTAAAAATGCCTGGATTAGACAAATTCTATACTTAGAAGCACGTAGCAAAAGAGTGCTTTGAATTTTTACATAAACAATTAAATATTCCCGAATCAGCTATTTATCTTGAGCCAAGTGCAGGAGCAGGTTCTTTTATTGACCTACTTTAGCATTATATTGCTCTTGATATAGCTCCAGAAGACGATCGTATTGAAAAACAAGATTATCTAAAATATCAAACAGATAAAACTGATTTTATTACTATTGGTAATCCTCCTTTTGGTAATCGATCTAAACTGGCAACTGATTTCTTTAATAAGGCGGCTTCTATGTCTGAAGTTATCGCCTTTATTGTGCCAGTTTCTTTTATGAAATGGAGTGTTCAAAAGAATTTAAGTTCTAATTTTTCTCTTCATAGCTATATGTATCTTGAACCAGAATCATTCTCAGATAATGGTCAGCCATATAGCGTCAGAACTGTTTTTTAGATTTGGGTAAAAAATGGTTCTGTCTATGATAATGGAACTAATTTGCGCTTAAAGAAATCTCCCCCAGTATCCCACTCAGACTTTAAGATTTGGCAATATAATGCCACTCCAGAAGCAGTCAAGTATGTAGACGAAGATTGGAAGTATGCCACTTATCGACAGGGTTATCATAATTATAATGAGACATTTACTCATAAAGATTATGAATATATTAGAGAAAAAATGACTGGCGCAAAGAAGCAGCAATTTTTCTTTATTAAACCATTGACTGCGGAAGCAGAGAAAATTATTCTGGAAATGGATTTTAATGCTTTGGCTGAACGAAATACTGCTACACCAGGTTTCGGTAAGGGTGATTTTGTAAGCTATTATACTGAATTAAAGGAGTCAAAATATGGAAATTCCTAAGCAAACATATCAATATAAGAATGTTAATTACGACTTGGAATAGATTCTTGCTTTCTACCAGACTAACCGAATTGACACAAACCTTGATTGTCAACGAGGTTATGTCTGGACCCCAGAGCAGAAGCAACAGTTAATTGACACTCTTGTTTTTAGAGAACGTATTCCTGAATTTCATGTTATCAAAGAAGCTGAGGAATCAATTTTCCATTACGCTGATGGAAAACAGCGTATTACTACAATTATCAACTTCTTAACTGATGAATTGCCTTGGGAGCGCAGTCAAGCAGATCCTGCTTTTAGAGCGCTGTTTAATAAGAAATCTAAATTAAAATTCTCTGAATTACCAGACAATTTTAGATATATGATTCTTAGTACTCAAATTCCAATGGCTTGTTATAGTAATATGACACCTGCGTCCACTACAAAGCTATTTAGAAAACTAAATAGCGGCACATCCTTGGGAGAATTCCAAAAGGGTCTAGCAGAAAATATCTCTATTAAGCAATATTTTCTAAATGATCTAATGCTTCATCCTGTTATTCCTAAGATTTTTAATAAATCTAAAATTGAAAAAGGTAATGCGGAACAGGCTCTTATTAGAATTATGATTCTTATGGAAAAATTTGATAACGGAGAATCCTTTGAATGTAGTTTGCGCCCACCTGAATTATCTAAATATTATCTTGACCTTGAAAAAGCTACAGAAGCAGAGAGCTGGGCTTATGTTGAGAAACTTCAACATTATAAGAGTATTATCAAGAAATTTTTAGATCAGCTTAATACTTCTAATATTGATTTAATGACTCGTTCCGATTATGTTTTACTCTTTAGCGTATTTTATGCTTATAAAGACAAATTGAGTGAAGATGGTATGAAAATTTTATATGAAGAACTAAATTCAACTAATGCTACCGCTATCGCTGGTAGTGGTGCCGATTATAGTTCTGTAAATATTAAAAAATTCCTCAAATACATAGATAAAATCGTATATACAAAAACCTAATATATATTATATTGAAAATATTAAAAAAATATGATATAATATATACATAAAGTTAAGAAAGGAAAAAAGAAAATATGGCATATGATGAAAGATATGATAATGGTAACTCCATGAGACAGAAGGACTTGGTCCTGGCTCCTAACGAGTTTTGTCTCCTGCAGAGTAAGACCAATGGTGAAATTAAGACCTGCACTGGTCCTATCATGATGACCATTTCTCAGCAGGAAGCTCTAGTCGTATTTGACTCCAAAACTAAGAAGTTCAAGGAACTTTCTAATTTTGAACATGCAAAGCAGATTAATATCCATGCCCCTGAGAACTGGTATGCAATTCTGAAAAACCCCACTGTAAATGGCAGTTATCCTGAACCTCGTAAGTCCATGCTGTCTCCCGACCTAAATATCGGTCAGAAGATTAATATCAGAGGCCCTGTCTCCTTCTCCCTATTCCCCGGCCAGATGGCTAAGGTTATTCGTGGTCATGCACTGCGTACTAACCAGTATCTGCTTGCTCGTGTTTACGAAGCAAATGCCGCAAGTCAGAACCAGGGTGAGATGCTGGATACCGAAGGTAAGGTAATTGAGAAGAAGAACGAGACTTATGTCAATGGTCAGATTCTGGTTATTAAGGGTACTGAGGTTTCCTTCTACATTCCTCCTACTGGTATTGAAGTAATTGCAGTTGATAATGACTCCAACAAGGGTTATGTGCGCGAGGCAGTTACTCTGGAGCGTCTGGAATACTGTATTCTGAAGGACGAGGATGGTAACAAGCGTTACTGCCATGGTCCCGAAGTGGTGTTCCCTAAGCCCACTGAATCTTTCGTAACTTCCCCTAAGGGCGGTTATGTTTTCCGCGCAATTGAGCTATCTCCCATCTCTGGTATTTATGTCAAGGTAATTGCTGAATACAAGGATGATGATGGCAAGGTTCACCCCATCGGTGAAGAACTGTTTATCACTGGTAACGACCAGATGATTTACTACCCTCGTCCCGAACACGCAGTTATCAACTATGATAACAAGATGATGCATCACGCTATTGCCATCCCTGAAGGCGAAGGCCGCTATATCATGGACAGACTGTCTGGTGTCATCAAGACTGTCAAGGGTCCTGCTATGTATCTGCCCGACCCCCGCACTGAGGTTGTCGTTAAGCGTAAGCTAAGCGCCAAGCAGTGTGAGCTATGGTATCCTGGTAACGCAGATGCTCTGGAATATAACATTAACCTGTCTGAGAAGGCTGTTGAGAAGGCAACCAAGAAGAATGTTGACCTGGATATGTTCGCTTTCAGCGCACTGACTTCCATGGACTCCACTCTGGCAAACCTGGAAGCTAAGGCTAATATCTCTCGTGGTACTTCCTACACTAAGCCTCGTACCATTACTCTAGATAATAAGTTTGAAGGCGTTGTTTCCATCGACGTATGGACTGGCTACGCAGTTAATGTTATCTCTAAGGATGGTACTCGTAAGATTGTTCGTGGTCCTCAGACCATTCTGCTGGATTACGATCAGACCCTGGAGGTACTGGAGCTGTCCACTGGTCGCCCCAAGACTACTGACAATCTGATTAAGACTGTCTTCCTGCGCCATGAGAACAATAAGGTTTCTGATATTATCAATATTGAAACTAAGGATTTTGTCAAGGCTGCTGTTAAGGTTTCTTACTGCGTTGATTTCGATTCTCGCTTCATGGATAAGTGGTTCTCCGTTGAGAACTATATCAAGTTTATGTGTGACCGCGAGCGTGCTCTAATCAAGCGTGCCGCAAAGAACTATACCATTGAGGAGTTCTGGGCTAACTATGACGATATTGTCCGCAATGTTGCTATTGACCAGGTTGAAGTCAATCCCGATGGCGCTGGCGCTGGTGGTATTCATCTCGGCCTGTTCTTCCCTGAGAACGGTATGTATGTACATGACTGCGAAGTCCTGTCCATCTCCGTAGATCCCTCCATCGAAAAGTTGCTGATTCAGCATCAGCATGACGCAGTTCGCAAGAATCTGGAGCTGGCAAGTGCCAACAAGCAGGCTGAGGTTGCCGAGGCAATGTCTGTCGCTGAAAAGGCAATGATGGCTCTGGAGAGCGAGAAACTGCGCAACAAGATGGCTCTGCAGGAAGCTGAGGCAACTCAGAAGCTCGAAATTCAGGCTAAGATTAATCGTCAGAACGAAGCTGAAAAGCTGGCTGCTAAGCAGGCCGAAAAGGATATGCAGGTTGTCATTGACGCCATCGCAGAAGCCGGTCGTACTCGCAAGGCACTGGAATTTGAGCAGGCTCTAGCTCAGGATGCCGAGCGCAATGCTCTGGAAATCCAGCACGAAAAGGATATGGCTGAAATTGAGAAGGCTAAGCAGGAGGCATATGCCGCTACTATCGCCACTATCATGAATTCCATCAGCGAGGACCTGATTGCTGCGATTACTGTTGGTGGTAAGAGCGCATTTACTGCTGAGATGGTTAAGAACATTGGACCTTATGCACTGGCAAAGAATGAGAATGTGGTTGATGTAACCCAAAAGTTGCTCAATGGGCTTCCCTTTGATGTGCGTGAAGTAATTGGTGAAATCTCTGTAAAGGGCTAAAAAATAAACAAAATACCGAGTAGTTTATACTACTCGGTATTTTGTTGTTTCTAATAATAAATCTTCTAGAGTTAGTTCTTTTAATATAAAATAAGGTATTCTTATTAAAGGAATATTATTAATTTGACAATAATTATTTTTAATCTTGTCTCTAATCTAACCTTCGATGAATCGTTCTTCTGTGTCCCAAAATTTATTACTACTTTTATAATGTTGAGGTCCATCAAATTCAATTAAATATTTATCTTGAATATAAAAGTCAAACTTTAATTTTCGTTTATAATTACAATCTTCAAAACTATATTCTCTAATAAAATTAATATTATTATCATTTAAAAGCTACTCAATTTTTAATTCTCCTTTACTAGACTTTAAACATCCACAAGAATTAGTGTGATATGTAATTAAATCTCCTGTTGAAACATATGTTTCATTACCACATTTACATTTACACTTCCAAAATCTTTTGTTATTTTTAGAATACGCGTATTCTATAGCTGTTAAATAACCAAAAACCTGATTAGTTAAGTCATTTGTAATTGATTCAGTCCCTAATTTCTAAATTTGATTTTTCATTAAATTTGCTGAAATTTCTTTCTATAAACATCCACAAGATTTAGTATGCCCATTTTTTAAGTGACTAGATTGGACAGATATTATTTTTCCACATTCACACTTACAAAACCAAGAAGTGCGAGTTTTAGATTCATCTCTCTTAATTACAGTAAGTCTACCAAATCTTTTTCCAGTTAAATCAATTAATTTAGGCATTTATATCATCCTCTTGATATTTAATAATATAATTTGCGGTTTTACCCTTTCCCTCTTTAATGAGAATAATCCCTTTTTTTGCTAAATTATTTTGTGTTCTTTTAAAGCTTGTTATAAGAGTAGTTTCACTCTTACCTAAAATTTTACATACTTCCTATAAAGTCATTTTTATCACTCCTTCTATTATTTATACATTTTGTTTATACAAAATGTATAAGTTTGGACCAAAAATTTTTCTAGGTATTTTTTATGCCACGCGCACTTTAATAAATCTTTTTGATTTTTATTAAAAAATATGTTATAATATTTATACAAAGTTAAGAAAGGAATTGATATAGATGTTGGAATGGAAACGCACTAAATATTTGGCACATGGCTGTTATATCCAGGAAGTAGCAACTACTGGTAAACAAAGTATTGTGGCTGAATGGCTTATTAAGAATGGTAAGCCTGAACCAAGAGTAAAATACTATCAAGACGATGTACTTATCAAAGGTTTCAAGATTGAAGCCATTGATATTGAAGATTTAAAAGCAAAGGCATACATCGCAGTTCGTGAATATATCAATGAGCAGATTGCCGACTGGTCGGGTATGCTTTACGATTTCTGGAAGAAAGAATGCTGGAAGGATGATGTAGATGATTAAGTATAAAGTAGAATCTTGGGCATATGGCACTTGCCATTACTTTGAAGATGAATTTGTAAGTGTTGCCATTAACCATTATAACACGTGGCAGAACGCTGAATTTGAAGGTTGGAAGTTTCATGTGATGATTGCCATTAATGGTGAGCTGAAATATAATGAATTGCTGAATTTAACAGATTGGAAAGCCGCAGAAACTTTTGCCACTAACAAGTTAGGAGAGTTAAGATGAAACTGTGGATTGATGACCTGCGCGACCCGCCTAATCGCCCGGATGAGCAGTATCTGGACAAAAGATTTTAATTATGTCTCCACTTTTTACATAAAATGTAGAAAAATAAAATGTTGGAGGAGATATAAATGGGAAAATTAGTTGATTTAACAGGATAGACTATAAATGGTATTGAAGTACTTGGTCGAGCCGTACATCCTACAGATAAAAGAAGAGCTTATTGGGAATGTAAATGTAGTTGCGGAAATATTTTCATTACACGTGGAGAGTCTTTAAGAACAGGACATACTAAAACTTGTGGACATTGTCCTACTAAAAAAGAACTACAAAAAATAGAAACTGAAAAGAAGCGAGATATTACAGGATAGGTCTTTGGTAGATTAAAAGTTCTTTATAAAGATGAAATAAAGAAAAATAGTTATTGGATTTGTGAATGTGAATGCGGTAACATTGTTTCTCGTAGAAAAGATAGTCTAAAATCCTAGGGAGAAAAGGCTAGTTGTGGATGTCGTAAAAGTGAATTGACTTCATAGCAATGGAGTACTCATTTAGAAGGGTAGCGTTTTGGTAAATTAAAAGTTATTTAGAGAGTTCTTCATAATGAATTACGTTCTTTATGGGAATGTCAGTGTGATTGTGGAAATGTAGTTTTTTTCCCAACTAGATATTTATTATCAATGAATGTAAAGAGTTGTGGTTGTGAAAGTCGTTCTTATGGAGAATTAGAAATCCGCAAGCAACTTAAAGAATTATCAATATCTTTTAAAGAACAATATACTTTTTCAGATTGCTTGACTGAAAATAATAGACCTATCCGATATGATTTTGCTTTATTTGATGAAAGTGAAAATATTATTTGTTTAATCGAATATAATGGTTAGCAACATTATCAAGCAATAGATTATTTTGGAGGGGAAGAAAAATTTAAATAGCAATAGTTGCGAGATAATATAAAAAGGAATTATTGCTTAAATAAAAATATTCCTCTTATTGAAATTCCTTATACTCAGTTAACTAATTTAAATATTCAACAAAAATTATAGGATACGGGTGTGTTAAAATAATGATTAAATTATGGATTGATGATATTCGATTACCGCCTCATGAAGGTGAATGGATATGGGTAAGAACTGTTAATAGTTGTAAAAATCTTATTGACAGTCTGACCTTTAATACTGAATTGGTATTGAGTATTGACCATGATAGTTCTGTCTATCACGCAGAGGGCGGCGACTATATTAACATTCTCAACTATCTTGAATATTTGCAGTGGATTAACGTAAAGGTTTATATTCATTCTATGAATGCAGTTGGTTGTGTTAATATGCGCGCCATTATTGAGCGCAATGGCTGGAAGGAAGTATTTTAATGATACCATTTGAGATATATACATTTGTTACTGGCTTACTTCATTTAATGATAATAATGATATCGCTAGAGAATGTCGGCCTTCAATGGATTAATCCAATTGTAATTTACAATAATGTTCATGTCAATTGGTTTGGATGTATTGTATTAACTATTTTAGCCCATATTGTTGCAGGACCTTGGGTTGTTTTTTACTGGTTTTATAAACTTTGTACTGTAGGGAGAAAATAATAATGAAAAGAAATATGGAACAATTAGTATCGGAACTTTTTGAAATTGCAGATGAATTTTGTGCTCGTGAAATAAGTAATAATACTGTATATGAAAAGTTTCATTCAGTAAGCTGGGAAGAACTTTGTGATAAAGGTATGGAAATTCTTGAAGAAATGAAAGTAGGGTAATTATGTGCGGAAGTAAATGTGCTTGGTGTAAAAATTCTACGCCGACTGAAAATGGTGGATGGAAATGTCCTTGGATATCTTGTCATTTGAGTGAGTATGAAATTAAAGAAATTATGCTTAGATTGGCAGGAACAAAGGGGTATTAATGGTTTATTTGGGTGCTATTGTTATAATGGGAATCGCTTTTGCAATTCTTATTAGTGAATGTGAGAGGAGATAATATGCGCGGAAGCTATCAATTAAGGGAATGGGAAGAAACGCGAGTTAAAAATATGATTGCTAAGGCAATTAAAGACCTTAAAGAATATGAAATTGACAAGATTGATTTCACTCGGGAAGATGTAAATCCATACAATCTTCGACAGGGTTTGGAGTTTAATGGCTATAAATGGTCTGATGCTGAAAGTAATTGTTATGATTTTTGGTGGTATTTCACCAAAGAAAACGAACCTAGGGTATGCGTATTTTTTGATGCTCAGACTTTTGATTTAAATGTAAGTCTGTGTGATTATGAGGAGGATATGTAAGTGGAACTGGTAAATATCTTTATGGGGATGGGTATAATTTCTACTATCCTGGGCGGAGTGGCTTGGTATAATAAGAAGGACGAAGTGGCAAATGATGCTGCTCTAACTGCAGGTGGATTTTTCGTCCTTGCTATGATTGGAATGTTGTTTTTTTAATGGGGCATATATCGTGCCCCATTTTCTTTTTTTGATTTTTATTAAAAAATATGTTATAATATATATACAAGGTTAAGAGAGGTTCAAAAGAATAAAAATCTCTTACCCATAGCTAACTACGAATTAACTGGCGACGAGCCAGAGAGGAGAATGGAAATGGAAAGATACGAAAAAATCATGGAAGGTGTCCATGATCACTTTGAGGAAGCTCTTCAGTATTTCCCTAAAGATAACATTGTTGGCGTCTTTTTACAGGGTAGTCAGAACTACGGTCTTGACACCGAAAATTCTGACATTGATACCAAGCTTATTGTTACTCCCACTTTTGAAGACCTGGCACTGAACAAGCAGCCTCAGTCTACTACTCATGTGCGAGCCAATGAGGAACATATTGACTTCAAGGATATTCGTCTGTATATTGACTGTTTCCGCAAGCAGAATCTGAACTTCCTTGAAATTCTTTTCACTGATTACTTCATTGTTAACCCCTTATATGCTGAGCAGTGGCAGCGACTGGTAGATGCTCGTGAGGACATCGCTCATATGAACCCTTATCGCTCTATGCAGTCTATGGCTGGTATGTGTGCCGAAAAGAACCACGCTCTTCAGCATCGTTATCCTGCCAAGCAGCACATCATTGATGAACATGGTTACGATGGTAAGCAGGTTTCTCACCAGGAGCGAGTACGTCATGCCATGATTAAGTATGCCGCAGGTGAATCCTACTGGAATTGTATCCATGAACCCTTTGAGCCTTATTACCTCAAGATGCTGAAGCGCCACGGTCTTAAGTGTGAAGAAGCAGTTGCTTTGAGCAATTGGAGTCTGGAGCAGACTAAGGCTCTGCGTGATGAGTTCTGTCAGACTCATCCCAATAGCGAAAACGAAACGACTCTCGCTCTACTGCGAGACGTCCAGAAGGAAATCATGAAAATCAGTGTTAAGAAGGAGCTGTCTGTATGATTATTCTCGGTCTGATTGTTGGTGCTGTTTATTCTTTATTCGCTGCGGCAATTCTTGCTTTAGTTTTCCTGCCATTGGCTTTGTTAGCTGAATGGCTTTTTGAAAATATTACCCCTTGGTCCAGACTGGATGAAACAGTTCCTAAGTTTATTATGACAATTTGGATTGTTCTCTCTCTTGCAATAGGCATGGTGGCTGGTATCCCCACTGCTATGATTGATACTGTAGAATGGGGCGAACCTGTTAAGTATGTATCTCATGAAATTATTAACCTTGCCGACAACAATGAGATTGAAGGCAAGTTTACTGGTCGTTATGTACGAGGTTATATTGGAGAAAAAACCACTTATCACTATTACTTTAAGACCTATGATGGTGGTATGGAACTCCAAAAGGCAGGCTCTGATAATACCAAAATTTATTTCACCGATGAAAAGCCTCATGCAGACTGGTATAAGAGTGAACGTACTTATTGGAGACATACTGAAACCAAGTATTTTTGTAAGATTTATATTCCGGAAGGAACTCTAACCACGGAATTTACCATTGATATGGAATAATAGAAAGGAAATGAATTATGGCTATCTATACGAATGGCAAGTATCTCAAGAATCAGCCTACCGCAGTTAACCCTAAGAGAAAGCCCAAGAAGAAGAAGTTTAAGATTCGCCTGTCCCCGCTGATGAAGAAAGTAATTGCCTACGCATTGGTAGTCGTAACTCTTATCAGCGTGCCGATGCTCATTCAGCACAAGCATGATAAGGACAAGTATGAAGCTGAGATTGCGGCAATCACTCAGCAATACGAAGACCGTATTGAACAGCTAAACCAGGAGCACCAGAATGAAATTCTTGGTATTCACCAGGAATATGAATATGGTGGCAATGTAAGTGAAATTGAGCAGGAAGCAGAATATATCTCTAAGGTTGTTTACGGCACAGCAAAGAACCATTCTGTAAATGACCAAAAGGCAGTTGTATGGTGTATTCTGAACCGAGTAGAAAGCACAGGCTATCCCGATACTGTGCAGGGCGTGTGCGAGCAGCCTAAGCAGTGGATGGGTTATAGCGAAGACAACCCTGTGATGGAATCTATCTATAACATGGTTCTGGAAATTCTGAAGACTTGGCACAATAACGGACATCGTCCCATGGGTAAGGAGTTCGTGTTCCTGTCTTGGTCTTCCAAGGAAATCCTTCTGCGCGACACCTTTGAAGAGAATAAGAATACTCGCTATTGGCGCATTTATTAAGACAAATCCCTCTTGTATATACAAGAGGGATTTTTTATTTAATCATGTCTGCGCAAGTCTGCTACGTACGCAGACAGCCACAGGTCCGTCATCCAAAACCAAAATTGCTTTTCAAAATTTCTAATTAAAAATATCTCAATTGATTTTTTATAAAAAATATGATATAATATATATACAAAGTTAAGGAAAGGAATTGAAAAAAATATGAATTTTAGAAGAATGGTTATGCTGTACAGTGACTCCTATAAGCAGTGCCACCCCAAGATGTATCCTGATAATCAGGAGTATCTGGTTTCTTACTTGACTCCTCGAAAGGCTATGAATGAGAACTTCCCCAAGATGGTTGTTTATGGTGTTCAGCCTTTCATTTTTGATATGATGGATGCCTTTGATGGTTTCTTTGCCACTCCTCTGGAATGGGCAATGTATGATTATGATAAGTACATTGGCACCCATCTAGGTCTGGATAATGTAGCTCGTGAGCGTATTGTTGAATTACATGAGCTGGGTTATCTGCCTCTGGAAATCCGCGCTCTGCCCGAAGGCTCTGTTGTCAATATGGGTATTCCCATTGTCGAGATGCGTAATACTCATCCTCGTTTCGCATGGCTGGTTCAGTGGGTTGAGTGCCTGCTCCAGACTGAAGTGTGGCCCATGTGTGCTTACGCAACTGTGGGTTGGGAATATCATAAGGTCGCTGAGAAGTACTACAATATGTCTGCGCCCGGCGCAGACCCCTTCATGGCAATGGCTGACTTCGGTTTCCGTGGTATGAGCTGTATGGAAGACGCAACTCGTTGCTCTGCTTCTTGGCTGCTGTCTTTTAATAAGACCTCTACTATTCCTGCTCTGCCCTATCTGGATGATTATTACAATGCCGATTGCGCCAAGAATAAGATTGGTATCGGCGCTGTTTCCACCGAGCATTCTGTTATGGCAGCTAACTTCGCAATTGATGGCGATGAAATCTCCTTTGTTAAGCGTATGCTGACTGAGATTTATCCTAACACCAGCTTCTCTATGGTATCTGATACCTATGACTACTGGAATATGGTGGACAACATTATCCCCGCTTGTAAGGAAGAAATCCTGGCTCATAATGGCAAGCTGCTGATTCGTCCTGACTCTGGCGACATGGTTTCTATTACCATCGGCACCATCCAGAAGCTGTGGGATGAGTTTGGCGGCACTGTGAATGAAGCAGGTTATAAGGTGCTGGACCCTCATATTGGTCTGATTTATGGCGATGGTTGTACTCTGAATAAGGTCACTGAGATTTATGAAACTCTGGCTCAGCTTGGCTTTGCTGCCACCAATGTGGTTTTCGGTGTTGGTGCTTTCTGCTTCCACGCCCTGTTCTCTCCCGACAATAAGTTCACTGTGTTGACTCGCGATACTTGGGGTATGGCAATGAAGGCAACTTACGGTGTGTTTGGCGGCAAGGAAGTTCCTATCTTCAAGGATCCCAAGACTGATAATGGTTTGAAGAAGTCTCAGAAGGGTTGCTGCCGTGTATGGTATAACGCGCAGGAAGATATTTATACCTGCACTGATGGTTATAGCGAATGGGTTGAGGATGATAATACCCAGCTGATTTCTGTTTATAAAGATGGCGAATCTATTAATGAGCAGGAGTTCCTTAATATCCGCGCTCGTCTGTATGGAGGTTAATATGGTAACTTTTCATAATGGAAATATTCTTGATTCTGGGGCAGCAGTAATTTGCCACCAGGTCAATTGCCAGGGCAAAATGAATTCTGGTGTAGCAAAAGCTATCCGTGAGAAATGGCCCGAAGTATATACTAGGTATCGAACTAAATATGAATGTGAAGTGGATTTGCTCGGTCAAATTCAGCCTGTAATTATAAATGCAGATCAAGCTGTAATTAATATGTTTGCGCAATATAATTATGGATATGATAACCGCAGATATACTTCTTATGACGCCTTCTGGTCTTGCCTTGGTGAAATTAAAAAGTATATCAATCCAGAAAAGACTATCGCTTTCCCCGCTCGCATTGGATGTGTGCGTGGTGGCGCAAACTGGAGTGTTATTCTGAAAATGATTGAAGAAGTTCTCGGTGAGGACTATAATGTTGAGATTTGGGATTTTGATAAGGGGTAAATAAAATGAGAAATGGTTTTGATGCAGAATTTGAGATCATGAATATCATTGATGATATTCGTCATTACTTTGCTACCAATGGTAGTAAGGATACTAAGGCCATTATTGGCATCTCCGGTGGTAAGGATTCTACCATTGCTGCTGCCCTACTGGTGCGCGCACTGGGTAATGATAGGGTCATTGGCGTTCTAATGCCTGATGGCGATCAGAAAGATATCGCAGATGCTCGTGCAGTATGTGAATATCTGCATATTAAGAATTATACTATTAATATCAAATATACTACTGCATCCTTTATCGAGGATATTGAGAGAAATTCTGATCTTCTACCCAATGGAGCAGTTCATACTAATATGCCTGCGCGTGTGCGTATGACTACTCTGTATAATATCGCTGCAATGGTTGGCGGTAGAGTCATCAATACTGGCAATGCTTCCGAAGCTTATGTTGGTTATACGACTAAGTATGGAGACCTTGCTGGCGACTACGCAGTTCTGCGAGATTATTATGTCACTGAAGTATATAAGATTGGTGATGCACTGAATCTGCCCGAACATCTGGTCCATAAGGATCCCTCTGATGGTATGAGCGGTAAAACTGATGCAGATAATATGGGCTTCTCCTATGAAGTTCTGGATGATTATCTGATTAATAATAACGTACCTAGTGCAGATATTCTGAAGAATATTCTGGATAGACACGCAAGAAATAGACACAAGGAAGCTATTCGTCTGCCGCACCCCGAATGCCGCAGCCGCACTGTTCGCCAGAAGTATGCAAATGACGAATATTGCCCCTTTAGTTTTTAAGGAGATAATATGATTGATTGTTTTGACGGACACTGGGCGTTTCTGTCAAACTTCTACTGGAATGAAATTGAGTTTGAGGGTATTACATATCCTACAAATGAACATTTCTTCCAGGCTATGAAAACTCTTGATATAGATGAACGCCGTGCTATTGCTAATTGCCTCACTCCCGGTCAGGCTAAGCGTATGGGGCGACGAGTAGCCTTGCGACCTGACTGGGAAGATGTTAAGGAAGCTGTTATGCTTGAAGGTTTGTGTTTGAAGTTTGCTGATGAACAGCTTGCTGATTGGCTTCTGGAAACTGGCGATGAAGAGTTGGTTGAGGGAAATTTTTGGAAGGATACTTTTTGGGGCGTGTGTGATGGTGTCGGCGAAAACAAACTCGGTAAGCTTCTTATGCGAGTGCGCGACATGATTAAGGAAGAAAGAGGGCTGGCTTAAAGCCCTCTTTTTGATTTTATTAAAAAAATATGTTATAATATTTATACAAAGTTAAGGAAAGGATTTGATAGATATGTTTAAGATTAAAGGATATATTTTTCATCATGACGAGAATGATAATGTTATCCCCATTGACATTTCTACTGTTCCTGGATGCGAGGAACTAACTGCTACTGGATATGAAGATGCTCATAGTCAGTTTGAAGGAATTAAACATTATCTATTCCTATTAAGTCCTATCAAAGAAAAGAAGGAGATTGAATAATGGCAGTATATGTAATGTCTGACCTTCATGGATGTGGTTGGGCTTGGAAGCGAATTAAAAATTTTATTCAACCTGAAGATGAAATAATTTGTTTAGGAGATATTATTGATAGGGGTTCTAACTCATGGGAGCTTTTTAAAACTATTTATAATGATCCTCAAGTAACTGTTATTCTTCGTGGCAATCATGAAGATATGATGATTAATGCTTGTGAAGATTATATTAATGATGGAATGTGGGATTATTATAGTTATTCTTTATCTTGTTGCAATGGTGGAAGACAAACTCTTGAAGATTGGGAAAAAGATACTGAACGAGAAGTTTGGTTAAAACGATTAAAAGAATTGCCTACTTGGGAATATTATAGCACTGATAATAATGATATTATTTTAAGCCATGCCGGTTTCACTCCTTGGTTAAATAATAATGGAGAATGTATAATTCCCCCAGATAGAGATTTAATTTGGGATAGAGATCATTTATTTGATTTATATGAACCAAATGAAATGGATAATTCAATTATAGTTCATGGGCACACCACAGTAATTCATCTTATTGATTACGTAGATAATATTGAAGAAAGTGTTGATAATATAGAAGTTGTTACTTATTGTGATGGTCATAAAATTGATATTGATTTATGTACTGTATACACTGATAAAGTAGCAATTTTAAATCTTGATACACTTACTCCAATTTATTTTGAGAAGGTGTAATTAATGAACGAAGAGTGGAAATGGATAAAAGGTTTTGAAAATTAGTATCAAGCTTCTAATTTAGGTAGAATTAGAAGCTTTAAAGCCAATAAAAATGGTACAATATTAATGGGAAATACTCTTAAAGATGGTCGGGTTAGAGTAAATTTAAATGGTAAAAAGTATTTACTTCATAGATTAGTTTTAATGGCTTTTTGTCCAGAATTGGAAACTAATGAAAATTGTTTGGTTTTACATAAAGACGGAAATCCATCAAATAATACATTAGAAAATTTAAAATGGGGAAGTTATAAAGAAAATGCGAATGATGAACTAATGCATCAAAGATGTAAAATTAAAGTAAAAAATTCTAAATAGCATAGAGAAGAATAGCAAAATTTAATCATAGAAGACGAGCTGTGGAAAGATATTTAGGGATATGATGGAGATTATCAAATATCTAACTATGGACGAGTTAAATCTTTAAAAAGAAAAAACCCTTTAATTTTATCTCCAATTTTAGGTAGAACTGAAGATTATTATTCTATAGGACTAACTAAAAATGGAAATAAATCACATTATTCAATAGACAGATTAGTTGCTGAGGCTTTTATTCCTAATCCAAATAATTACCCAGAAGTTAATCATATTGATGAAAATACAAAAAATAATAATGCTAATAATTTAGAATGGGTTACTCATTCACAAAATATTAAGCATAGTGCTTATCGTCAAAGTTATCCAGTAGCTCAATATGATAAAAATTATAATTTAATAGCAAAATATAAAAGTGTAGCAGAAGCATCTAGGCAAACTGGGTATGCTCGTTCAAATATTAAATCAGCCATTGAAAGAAATGGAACTTGTCATGGATATATATGGAAATATTTATAACTAGATAAAAAATCTTAATTGATTTTTATAAAAAAATATGATATAATATATATATAAAGTTAAGAAAGGAATGAATCCAATGTATAGTAATATTCGTTAGAAGACTGCAGCAATGGGTTGCCTTGGTTGGACTATTGCGATTATCGGTTGTCTGGTTTTGATTGCCGGTGCAATTTGGCTGGACTTATTCTTAGCAACTCTGTTGTGGAGTTCTGTAATGTGTCCTATTTTTAATCTGCCTGTTCTGTCTATGTGGCAGATGTTCTGCGTTAAGGTCGCACTGTGGTTCTGTATGCCCACGAGAATTCACACTGTAAAGACTAACTAATGGGGGCTTTTGCCCCCAGCAAATTTGAAAGGAAATGATATATATGGCAAAGCCTAGAAAAACAGAAATGCACGATTTCTTTTGTCTCAAGTGTGGTAAGAAGGGACTGCCGGTTCATCGCCGACAGGGTCATCAGCATGGCAAGTACCATCGCAAGAAGCTATATTGCTTCTATTGTAAGGAAGAAGTAAATCATATGGAGTGCCGCAATCAAGCGGAAATTGATGAATTTAAGGACGCATTTGAGAGAGGAGAATTCATAGATGAAGCAGAAGAGAGTATTCGTTTTGTCCAGTCCGGCAGGATGCGGTAAAACCACTTGGGTTAAGAAGCAAATTGCTGAACATGGTGGTATTCATGTTTCTCGTGATGAAGTTCGCTTTTCTATGGTGAGTGAAGATGAAGATTATTTCGCTCATGAAGATGAAGTGTTTGCTGAGTGGATTCGTCAGTGCCAAGAGGCAATTGATGATGATGTAAATGAAGATATTTATATTGACGCAACTCATATCAGTGACCGCTCTCGAGCTAAGACTATTAACTCTCTTAACATTAACCGCGATGAAGTAATGCTGATTTGTGTGCGAGTAGTTGTTCCTATTGAAATTTGTAAATATAGAAACTCCTTGCGAGAGGGTCGCGCAAGAGTTCCCGATGAAGTAATTAGTAGTATGTATAAAAATTTCTCTTATCCCTCTAAGAGATATAGCTGGGCTCCTAAGTTTGATGAAATTTGGGAAGTGAATGCTGAAGGCATTCTGGTAAATGAAAGGAGATGAATTAAAAGAAATGAGTAAGATTTTTTTAACGTCCGATACTCATTTCGGTTGACCACGACCGAGAATTTCTGTGGGGACCTCGTGGTTTCACTAGCTCCCAGGAGCATGATGAAGCTATTATCAAAAACTGGAATGAAGTTGTCGGTCCCGATGATATTGTATATCATATGGGTGATTTGATGCTTGGCGATAATGCTCATGGCATTGAATGTGTCAAGCGACTAAATGGTCATATTAAGCTAATTCGTGGTAATCATGATACTGATGCCCGATGGAAGCTGTATGCGACCCTGCCCAATGTTGAACTGATTGGTTGGGCTGAGGTTATTAAATATAAGAAGTATCGGTTCTATCTGAGCCATCATCCTACGATGACTTCCAATTTGGAAAAGGCTCCCCACCTGCGCATGCATCTGATTAACTTGTACGGTCATACGCATCAGCCTAATAAGTTCTATCAGAGCACGCCTTTTATGTTCCATTGTGGTCTTGACTCCAATGGCAACAAACCTGTATCTATTGATGATGCGATTGAAATGATGAAAGAAGAAACAAAGATTTGTTTATCTTTCCTCGGCGAAGAAGAAACCCCTAATGAATAAATAAAAATGTATCTTGAAAAATAAATATTTAAGGAGATAAAAAATGGTAGAAACTTTGATTGGTATTGTGTCCACCGTTGGTGTTGTTCTGGTGGCACTGATTGCACTGGTGATTATTATCAAGTCTTGCTGGAAGGTAGCAGGCACGAATGAAGTTCTGATTGTTTCTGGCCTGGGTAAGAAGCCTCGTCTGAAAACTGGCGGTGGCATTTTTGTAATTCCCATGCTTCAGAAGACTCAGCGAATGACTTTGGAAAATATCCAGGTTGACTTTACTTCTCGTAATGATATTCCCACCAAGGACGCTATTTCTCTGTTGGTTGATGCAGTTGCTAATATGGCCATTTCTCAGGACCCTGAACGCCAGGCTGTGGCTGCATCTAAGTTTGCAGGATATAATCTGGACCAGATGAGAAATATTATCATTCCTATTTTGGAAGGTAATATTCGTGAAATTATTTCTCAGACAACCTTTGAAGATCTGATTCGTGGTGATAAGAAGGTTTTTGCTGAACGAATCCAGGAGAATGTTGCTCCTAACCTGGCTGACCTGGGTATTGATTTAACTACCTTCAACATTCAGAATTTCTCTGATAAGAAGGGTGTTATTCAGGATCTGGGTATTGAAAATACTGAAAAGATTAAGAAGGACGCTCAGATTGCAGCTGCTAACGCCAAGGCAGAAGTCGCTGTCGCACAGGCCGAAGCCGATAGACGTGCAAACGAAGCTAAGGTAAAGGCTGCTACTGAGATTGCTGAACAGCAGACTCAGTTTGCCATTCGTAAGGCAGAACTCCAGAAGCAGGCTGACACTGAGCAGGCTAAGGCTGATGCTGCTAAGAAGATTGAGGCTGAGAACCAGCGTAAGGCTGAGGAAATCGCCATCGCAAACGCAAATCTGGCTAAGCAGGAGAAGGAGATTGAGCTGAAGGAGCGTGAAGTCTCCATTAAGGAGAAGGCTCTGGAAGCAGAAATTAAGAAGACCGCTGAAGCTCAGAAGTTTGCTGAGCAGCAAAAGGCTGACGCAAAGCTGTATGCCGTCCAGAAGCAGTCTGAAGCTGAACTGTACGAGCGTGAGCGCAAGGCAGAAGCTGAAAAGATCGAAGCCATGAAGAAGGCAGAAGCCGACCTGGCTCTGGCAACTGCGGAAGCAGAAGCTGAGAAGAAGCTGGCTGAAGCTATCAAGGCTAAGGGCGAAGCAGAGGCTGCCGCTGAGGAAGCGCGTGGTCTGGCTCGCGCTAAGGCTATTCAGGCTGAAGGTGAAGCAGAAGCTAAGGCCATGTATGAGAAGGCAGAGGCTTTGAAGCAGTACGGTGACGCTGCTCGTGAGCAGATGAACCTGGAAGCAACTAAGGTCCTGTATGAACAGCTGCCCGCAATTGCGGAAGCTATCGGTAAGGGCTACGCCGGTGCCGACATCCACATGATCGGCAATGATTCCGGTCAGCTGGCTGGCAACATCATGGGTAACAT